>JARFRT010000176.1 GCA_029287105.1 Akkermansiaceae bacterium
CTCATCACCCTGGAGGAGGACGATGCCGTGATGAGCTTCAATTTCCCCGCCCCACCCGCGTCAGGCCATAGCGTCGCTACCCTCGACAAGGCCTGCAAGGCCTACGGCAACATCGATATCTTCCAAGACTACGATTTCGAGATCACCAAAGGGGAACGCATCGCCATCGTCGGCCCCAATGGCGCGGGAAAATCGACGTTCTGCCGACTCATCACCGGCCAGGAAGAGCCTGACAATGGCACACACAGTTTCGGCCACAATGCGGCCGTCTCGTTTTTCTCCCAGAACCACGCCGACGAGCTCGACCCCGACATCACCGTGCTCGAGTGCGCCGAAAAAGCCGCCTCCCGGGACACCGCCCCGCTGGCGCGCAACCTGCTCGGATGCTTTTTGTTCCGCGGTGATGATGTCTTCAAGCGCGTCGGCGTACTCTCCGGCGGCGAGCGGTCACGCGTCGCCCTTGTCTGCATGCTGCTGCGCCCGGCCAACTTCCTGATCCTCGACGAACCCACCAACCACCTCGACATCCAGTCGCAGGAAGTGCTCCAGAACGCCCTGGACAACTACCCGGGATCCTACCTCATCGTTTCACACAACCGGTCGTTCCTCGACCCGATCGTCACCAAAACCCTCGAATTCCGCCAGGGGCACCCGCCGCGGATGTTTGCCGGAAACATCACCTACTACCTCGAGAAATGCGACGAGGAAAAAAATGCCGCCAAAGCAAGCCGCGCCGGAACCGCAGCCTCAGCTCAAACCGCGAAAGCAGCCGGCACGCCCGGGGTCAACCGCAAGGAGCAGCGCAAAATCGATGCCGACAAACGGAAAAGACGCACCGACGTGCTCAAACCGCTGCAGACGGAACTCGAACAACTCGAAAAATCCATCTCCGAATTCGAGGCCGCCCAGTCCGCCCTCACCGCCCACATGTCCGACCCCGCAACCACCAGCGACTCCGATAAGATGCAGCAGGCGTCCGCCGCCTACCAGGCGCTCTCGGAAAAGCTCGAGCAGACATTCTCGCGCTGGGGCGAGGTCAGTGCTGCCATCGAAAAACTCGAGGCCGAGCTCGGCTAAGCCAGGCATTCCGCCCGGGGCTGGCGGTTTTCACGGGGTCGTATGATCCTAGCGTCGCTTAAAACTTATCGGTCACGGCACCCGTCGATGCCGAGGTGACGTGGGACGCGTATTTCGCCAGCACCCCGCGCGTGTAACGTGGCTCGTAGGGCTGCCAGTTGGCACGGCGGGCGTCGAGTTCTGCGTCGCTGATGTTCACGTTGATCTGGTTCCCCACGGCATCGATGGTGATCTCGTCACCCTCTTCGAGCAAACCAATCGGTCCGCCGACATGGGCTTCCGGGGTGATGTGACCGACCACAAAGCCGTGGCTGCCGCCGGAGAAACGACCGTCGGTGACCAGGGCAACCGTATCACCGAGGCCACGTCCCATCACGGCACTTGTCGGCCCTAACATCTCGCGCATACCGGGGCCGCCCTTGGGTCCTTCACGGCGGATGACAATGACGTCGCCATCGACAATTTTCCCAGCGAGGATGGCTGTCATGGCGTCCTCTTCGCAGTCGAACACACGGGCCTTACCCGTAAAGCTGTTGCCTTCCTTGCCGGTAATCTTGGCCACGCTGCCTTCGGGGGCCAGGTTGCCGTAGAGAATGCGCAGGTGGCTGTCTTTTTTGATCGGGTTATCAATCGGGCGGATGATATCCTGCCCCTCGGGGTAGTGGGCATCCAGATTCGCGAGGTTTTCCGCCATGGTCTTGCCGGTCACCGTCAGGCAGTCGCCGTGCAGCAAGCCTGCGTCGAGAAGCATCTGCATCAGTGGCACGGTGCCGCCAATCTTGACAAGGTCAGCCATCACGTACTTGCCGCTGGGCTTGAGGTTGGCCAACATCGGCACCCGCTTCCCGATTTCCGTGAAATCATCAATACCGAGTTCGACCTCGGCTGCATGGGCCATGGCCAGCAGGTGCAGCACCGCATTAGTCGATCCGCCAAGGGCGATCACCACCGTGATCGCATTCTCAAAGGCCTTGCGTGTCATGATGTCCCTCGGGCGGATGCCCTTGTCCATCATGTTGAGCACCGCGGCACCCGCATCAAAGCAGTCGCGCATCTTGTCCTCGCCCACCGCCGTTTGCGCTGAGCTGTTAGGAAGCGACATCCCTAGGGCTTCGATCGCACTTGCCATCGTGTTCGCCGTGTACATCCCGCCGCAGGAACCCTCGCCGGGGATCGCGGCCTCCTCAACCTTGCGTAAATCCTCATCACTGTATTCACCCGCCGCGTGTTTACCCACGGCTTCAAACACGGAAACCACATCGAGATCTTTTTCCTCCCCCTGGATACTGGCGCAGCCTGGCAGGATAGTGCCGCCATAAACAAACACCCCGGGGCGGTTCAGACGGGCCAAGGACATCAAGCATCCCGGCATGTTTTTATCACACCCCCCGATGGCGACAACGCCGTCCATACCCTCACATCCAACCACGGTTTCGATCGAGTCGGCAATCACCTCGCGGGAAACCAACGAATATTTCATCCCCTCCGTCCCCATGGAAATCCCGTCGGAGATGGTGATGGTGTTAAAAATAACGGCCTTGCCACCGGCAGCATCCACCCCTTTGGCGGATTCGATCGCCAACCGGTCGATATGCACGTTACATGGCGTCACCTGACTCCAGGTCGAGGCAATACCCACCTGGGGTTTGTCAAAATCTTCGTTGTTAAAACCAACGGCATGCATCATCGCACGACTCGGTGCGCGATCAGGACCATCAAATACTTGGGAGGAAAAAGGGCGGCGGCAATCAGACATGGACTTGTGCTAATGGATCATAGCTCACTTGTAAATAGACAAGTGTTCCATCCAGACCCCGGGATGCAAGAAAGCCGAGGGCACCCGCTTTCCGCCCGGTCACTTAGCGAGCGGCATTTTTGAGCTCTTGGAACCGCTGGCGCATTTCGGCGAGGCGTTTCGAGTGTTCCGGGTTCTTCGCCTGGTCGGCCTCCTCGTGAGGGTCGGCTTTGAGGTCGAAGAGTTGTTCAACCTGGTGTACAGGCCAGAACATGTATTTCCAGTCCTTACGCACGAGCGCTTCGGAGGCCGGAATAAAATCGGCATTTCTCAGGGTCGGGTGTTCGTAGAAAAACTCACTGCGCCACTCCGGGTTTTTAGCGGCCAAGTAGAGCGGCGCGATATCCTTGCCCTGCATGTTCTTCGGGGCGCTCAGGCCGGTCGCGGCGAGAATGGTCGGCGCGAGGTCGACGCTCAGGGTGAAGTCGTCGTTGGTGCCGCCGTGTTTGGTTTTGGCCATGCGCGGGTCGCGGATGATGAGGGGGACGCGGATGCTTTCCTGGTGCGGATACCACTTGTCGGCGAGCCCATGCTCGGCGTGGTAGTAGCCGTTATCGGTCGTAAAAATCACCAGCGTGTTGTCGAGAGCTCCCTGTTTTTCGAGTTCTTTGAGGACCACGCCGCAGGTGCTATCGACTTCGGTGGCAAGCCGATAGTAGTTTTTCATCATCGACTGGAATTTCTCCGGGGTATCAAACCGCCAGTGCCAGCGGTTGCGGCCTTCGTTTTTCTCATTGAAGAACGAAGGCAGGCGATTCCATGACTCTTCGGTTGCGTTGGCTGGCACCGGGATGGTGACGTCCTGATAGAGCTTCATGCTTTCCGGCTGCGGCAGGAACTGAAGCGGGCTCGAGTCCTCGGCATGGGTGGCAAAAAAAGCCAGGGTGAGGCAGAACGGCTTATTTTTCGGGCGGGTGCGGAGGAACTCCAGGGCATCCTTTTCGTTACGCTGGGTGACGTGGATTTTTTTACCGTCCTTGCCTGGATACCAATGCCGGCCGAAGTAGCTGCGGCAGAAATCGAATTTCCCGGCGGGTACTTTGCCGTTGTGCCATTTGCCGACATGGCCGAGGTGGTAGCCGTTGCTGCGCAGGATGCCGGGGTAGGTTTCGGCCCAGGGGGTGTTCCATGTCCTGAACCCGCGGCAGCCGTGGCGCGACATCCACTGGCCGGTGTAGAGGCAGGCGCGGCTGACCCCGCAGATCGCGGTGGTGACGCAGTTCTGGGTAAAACGCATCCCCTCGCCCGCCAGACTGTCGAGGTGCGGAGTCTTTAACACCGGATGCCCAGCAACACCGAGGGTGTCGTGGCGCCAATCGTCGGCGTAGAGGACGAGAACGTTAAGCGGCTTGGCATCGGCAGCAGTCGCCTGGCCGGAGATCACGCCGGTCATCACGACGGCCAGAGCAAATTTGCGAATAATCCTCATGATCAGGCAATGGGGCGTCGGGTGTTTTTCTAGTCGTCAAGTTCCACCAGCCAGATGTTGCGGAAGCGCACCGGGTTGCCGTGGTCCTGAATTTGCAGATGTCCCTTGTCGGCGTGTTTTTCGTACTCCGACGCCGAGTGGGGTCCGCGCCAGCCGGTACCGCCGTAGAGCTCGGTGTTATCGTGGATGACGACGCCATTATGGACGACATGGAATTTGGCGCGGCGGGTGACCTCACCCTTGTCATTGAAGATCGGGCGATGGAATGTGATGTCGTAAGTCTGCCACTCGCCGGGTTTACGGCAGGCGTTGACGAGGGGTTTGGCGCGTCCGTAGAGGGCGCCGCACTGGCCGTCCGGGTAGGTTGGATTCTCGTAGCTATCGAGCACCTGGAGTTCATAGCGGCCCATCAGAAACACGCCGCTGTTGCCGCGCCCCTGGCCGTTGCCCTTGACGACCGCCGGCGTGGCGAATTCGACATGCAACCGGCACGAGCCGAATTGCTCCTTGCTCTGGATGTAGCCGCTCTTGCGGACCGACTCCAGAGCGCCATCAACCAGTTTCCACCTCGTTGGCCCGCCTTTGGTATCGGTCCAGTTTTGATAGGATTTTTCGCTGCCGTCGAACAGGATTTTGGCATTGGCGGGCGCTTTGGCGGCCTTGGCATCATAGGGTTTCGGAGCCACGACTTTCGGCTGCGGCTGCTTGGCAGGATCGGTCTCGTGCACCTTGATTCCATCAATAAACATGTACTCGACCTTTTTTCCCTTCTTATCCAGCCGGTACTCTTTTTTAACAACGGGGGCTTTTTTGACGACAGGAGGCCCGGCCAATACAGGGACGGCGGTGCTGGCAAGCAGCACGAGCGTGAGGATGGAATCTTTTTTCATCGATGTTGGTTCTTAAAATGCGTGGTTGAATGGGTGGCTGAATGAGTCGTTCTGCGCCGTGTCGCGTGCGTGAAAAGATGGCGTAATCGGTCGATATTGAAAGTCAAATGTGGACCATCAACAGTTGGTTGCGGTCGCGTAAGGCTACGTGCCCACACGGCAGTTCTTTCACCCCACGGTCCTTCGCCCGCAAGTGCTCGGACGATCATTACTCGGGTTCGACCTTGTTGAGCAGCACGGATTCCGCACGGTCCTTGCCGGCTTTGAGGGTGTAGGTCCCCGCTTTGAATACCGGCGCCCTGAATGACTTTCCCGAGGCGCGATAGCAGTAGACGAGCTCGCCCGTTTGCGAATTGGTCAGCTCGACCACAGCATTCTCAACAGGAAGTTTGACCTCCTTGAGGTAAGCGACGGGTTTGCGCCCGTCATTTTCGCTGACATTGAACTCAAGTGGCCAACCGGGGTACTGGGCGGCATCCCCACGGGAGATATCGGCAAAGCGCGGCCAGCACTCGAAGACGATCTTACCGGTCTTTTTATGGATACGGACCAGCCCGTACCCATCGCCGCGGTTTTCGCGCGAGGAATCTTCTCGTATCACCTTCATATCCAGCTGCTCGGGGTTGGCGTAGGCGAGCATGGTGATTTTATTCCCCAGCCCGTCCTCATAGTCGCCGACCCATGGCAAGGGCGACTTGACGGGTTGGCCGCCGCCGGCCTGTTCGTTTTCCGGCCACCACCACCGTCCGTAAATGGTGTTGACCAGGGCCGGGCTGGTGAATGCCATCGGGCCATCGCGGTAGCCATCGATGCCGTGCTTGACGACCACGGCCAGGTGCTGGTCGCCGCAGAGGTGCGTGGCGCGGGCCGCGCGCAGTCGGGTAAGCGCCCGGTTGCGCCCGGCCTGCGGCCAGCCGTTGCAGTCGAGGTCAGCCAGCAGCCGGCTCTTCCCTGACCCATGCATATGCACCGCCCCGCAGAACGCCGTTTGCGAGAGCGCGACTTTCATGATGTCGCCTTTCCAGTCGCGCACCCAGTGGTCGAGAAACTTCAGTTGCCTCTCACCGAGCATCTTGAGCCCGGGGAGGTCGACAGCTTTGCGGTCGTACGCCGGATCGTTGATGTGGTCGATGCGCGGCCCCATCTTCGGGATCATCCCGAGCGGGCCGGTCTTGAATTTCCGGTCCTCCAGGATGGCAAAACTAATGCCGGCAACGTTCAGTTCCGTGAAGTAGACGCCGATCCCTTGTTTGACCGGAGTCGGGTCGAACGGGTCAGGCAGGTTCCACGTCTGCTGGCGCTCGACCATTTTGACAAACGATGCGGGGAACATGTACCCGCCGTCGGCCGCGCCGCCCTTGCCTTCGGATTTCGCCCCGCCTTCACCCCAGAGGTTGCCGTGCCCGACGTCGTGGTCGTCGGGGATGCAAATCGTCGGCCGGTCCTTCATCAGATCCTTGAACTGCATCCCGAACTGAAGCCAACCGAAGGTGGCTTCGTCATGCACGTAATTCTGGTCGCCCGCGAAAAAAAGCAGATCCGGATCCTGTTGCTTGAGGTTTTTCACAAACTGGGTGCGGGTAAAACGCTCCTTGTCCTTGGGTGAGTTACACGACAGCGAACCGACCACGAGCACGTCCTTTGCAACCGGGTCCTTGCGCACCATCCCCTCGAACCGGGAGAGATCCCCGAGACGAAGCCGATAGGGCACATCGCGGGTGTTGTCCCAGTTTTCCACCCGGAAGTGCACCGACCAACCGGGGTAGACAACCGCCTGCTTGTCCGCCTCGACCCATTTTCCGTCTTTGTTAAATTCGAGTGTCACCGACTTCGGTTCAGCGGGCAGCAAGGGGAAACACTGCCCGGTGATCTTGAGCACGCCGTTATCGTGGGTGTAGAGGGCAAAGGCCATCGCCTGAGTGCGGGGAATGGAGCGGAACCATTCACGCATCGGCTTCTCCCGCTTGCTGGCGCCTGGCACAGGTTTCCACCACTCGCCAATGGCGACGTTGTCCGAAGCCTTCGCCCAGCGGGTGTCGGTGCCAAATGGCGTGGGGTTGTAATATGCCGGGTCCAGATTTTCAGCCGCATCGGCGAAAACGGGTGATAAAGCAACCGAGACAGATAATGTGAGCACGATGCCGCTCAATGATTTTTTCTTCATAACGTGGCTTAGCCATAAGCCATTCCGCCCCGATTGCAAAGTCCGGATATGAATGCACGCCAGCACCAAGATCAAGCTACCCCACACGTCTTAGTCGGTTTTCGCAAAACAGCCCATGGGCACATGCCCACCATGCATCCTAGGGCCTTTGCACAACCAGCAGCCATGGCCACGCCCCTGCGGCCAATGACCGAAACCCACCTTCCACCGACCACCGACCACCGACTTCAAAAAATCACTTCTTATGCGTAAACTCGCGTCTGGTCGATTGCTCGGCGGTGGGGAAATCCTTGGGCACCGGCTGGGTGACTTTTCCGGTGGCGGCCCATTCGGCACCGCGGGTGAAGGTGAGGATAAATCCGACCCCCTCGAATGCCGGCTGATCGTGACCCAGAGTGGTGTGAAAGACACGGCCTTTGCCGTAGTTGATGGTCATGAGCATCGGCTCGTGACGGTCGGTGGGGGGCTTGGGCGAGGTGTCCTTGCCGGTTGCCAGGACTGTCATGTTTTCCGCGGGGCCACGCAGGCGGGCGTAGCATTCGTCCTTGGCCGTCAGCCACTGCTTCGGCAGGCCGGCGGTGATCGGGTGGTCCGGCTGGCGCAGCGTGATCATGAATTCATGTTGCGCCCCGTGAGTGCCACACCGCCCCGGTCCGTTGTCGCGCACGAGCTTGCCCGCGTTGTCGTAATACACGTATGGCCCTGATTTTTCGTTGCGTCCGCCCCAGCCGCCAAGGCCAATCATGCGGTTATACGCGTCCCACTTGCCGAAGCTGTTATCGGCAGCATGTACGGAGACAAATCCGCCGCCATTCTTGACAAATTTGTCGAATGCTTCCTGAGTTGCCTTGGGCCAGTCCGATGCGTTGTATCCGAAGTTAGAGATCACGACGTCGTATTGGTCGAATGCCGGTGCAAACGCGGGGTCACTTTGTGACTTCTTGAGATCTTCGGTTTCCCCCACCCCGGCGAGGGGCAGCCAGACTTGCTCGCGCTGTCCCTTCCAGGTGAACCGCGTCCGCGCGATATCCACTTTGAAAAGGCCGGATTGCTCAAGATACTGCCGCATCATGATCGTTGATTTTGGCCAGACCGCATGGTTGTTCTGACCGTCAATGATCAACGCCTTAAGCGGCTCGGCCCGGGACATACCCGGTAGCATTACCGCCAATGTGAGAAGAAAAAGAAAAGGGCTGGCTTTGATGCGTCTCAGGGTCGTCATGGCAAAATCCTGAGCCGAAAACAAGGCCACGTAAAGACCGATTTTTTAACCGCGGATCGGGGGGAAGAACTTGGGTTGCCACTTCGGATTATAACCGCGAAAAAAGACGAAATGTGCGAAAGGAAGACTTGGGTTGTGGGCTTGGGTTGCTACTTCAGTTTTTGACCGCTAAATACGCTAAACACGCGAAAGTTTTGCAGGCGCAGCCTATCTTCCTTGGTTTTTGGAGCTTGGTTTTTGGAGTTTCTCCCCCTTGGAGTTTAGGGTTTAACACTTAGAACTTAAAATCACTCAAAATACCTCACCGCGTTCGAATAGGAAATATTCCGCACCATCTGCCCGACCATTTCCAAATTGTTGGGCATCGTCCCGTTTTCCATATCCTCGCCGAGCATCTGGCAGAGGAGTCGGCGGAAGTACTCGTGACGCGGGTAGCTCATCATGCTGCGCGAGTCAGTGAGCATACCGATGAAGTTGGAGAGCAGGCCGAGGCTCGAGAGCGCATTCATCTGCCACTTCATCCCCTCCCACTGGTCGAGGAACCACCAGCCGCTGCCATACTGGATCTTCCCCTTGATCCCGGCCTCAAAGAAGTTGCCGCACATGGTGGCAAAGGCGTAGTTGTCGGCGGGGTTCAGGTTGTAGAGGATTGTTTTGGGAAGCTTGCCACGCAGCGACAACTCACCGAGCAGAAGTGCCAGCGACGGCACCTGCTGTTCGTCGTGGATCGAGTCGCAGCCGATATCGGCGCCCAGCTTCCGGTGGAGGCCCGCGTTGACACTGCGGATCGCTCCGAGGTGAAGCTGCATCGCCCAGCCCTTGTCGGAGTAGCACTCGCCGAGGAAGGCGAGGATGTGCCCGGCAAAGCCCTCGATCTCATCACGACTCAAACTCTGGCTGGTGCGGGCTTTTTGAAAAGTCTTGGCAGCCTCGGCATCATCGGCAATCCGGAGAGGACAGCGGTTCGGTCCGTGGTCGGAGGCCTTGCAGCCGACGCTGTCGAAAAAATCCACCCGCGCACTGAGGGCGGATTTGAACGTGTCGAGTCGGTCCATCTCCGCATCCACGACCGCGGCAAGCCGGTCGGTCCACGCATTCCACGCCGCGGCGTCTTCCAGGCTGAATGCCTTGTCGGGTCGGAACGTCGGCGCCACCGTCGCCGGGCAGTCGGAATCCTTCAGGGCAATGTGGTGCTCGAGGGTGTCGACCGGATCATCCGTGGTGCCGATGAATTTGACCTTCTGTTTTTCCAATATCCCCCAGCTCGTCATGTCATCCTGGGCAAGCATGCTGTTGGCCTGCTCCCAGATCGCGGGGGCGGTCGATTCGTCAAGCGTCTTGTGGATCCCGAAATAGCGGGCCAGCTCGAGGTGACTCCAATGGTAGATCGGGTTACGCAGCGTCGCGGGCACGGTGGCGGCAAAGGCATGGAACTTCTCCTCCGGACTCGCGTCCCCGGTGCAGTATTTCTCGTCGACCCCATTCAGCCGCATCGCGCGCCACTTGTAGTGGTCGCCCTCGAGCCAAATCTCAAACAGGTTGTTAAACTGCCGGTTCTCGGCGAGATCCTTCGGCGACAGGTGGCAGTGGTAATCAAAGATCGGCTCCGGCGCCGCGTAGTCGTGAAAAAGGCGGACCGCGGTCGGGTTCTGGA
>JARFRT010000324.1 GCA_029287105.1 Akkermansiaceae bacterium
GCTCGGGCTGGTCTGCCATCCGCTGCCATGGCCGCCGGCAGTCAGGCCGCTGAACAGATACTCGACCGGTCCGCTGGCATCAGTTCCCGTGGTTGCGGTCATGGCGATGGTGTTGGCACCGGTGGCGGTTGGCGGCGTGGCAAACGAGGCGGGGTTCGGGGTGGGCGGGCTGACATCGGCAGTCGAGCCGGCACTGGCAATCTGGAACCCGGTCGGGCCGATGTGGTTGAACCCGTTGCCCCACATCCGCAGGGTAAAGGAAGACCCGGTGAGATTCTCAAAGAGGAGGTAGTTCCCCGGCGTCGTCCCATTGGTGATTTCAGCAAAGGACATGAACTCTCCCGAGGGCAGCGTGAAGTCCTGTTCAGCACCGCCGTTGAAAATATACTTACCGGTCCCGTTGCCAAATTGAGCCCTGTTGGACCCCACGTAAACGATCACATCATAGGTGGCGAAGGGAATTCCGGAAACCGTCATGTCAAACTTTGCCGATTCATCACCAGGATCTTCCGTGCCATTACAATGCCCGTCCATCAGGTCTCCATTACCGTCACCAACCAGGAGGGCATGGGGGTTTGGGTTGTTGTAAGGACCGCCATTGCGCACGTCGTTCAGGACTAGGGACGCCGTCGAGCCCTGCCCGCTTGAGATTGACACTGGGGGACGAGGCGATGATAGCCCCCAGGGCACCGCATAGTTTTCCCAACCGGCAGTTGTCCAACCTGCAAAACCGGCGGATTCGTTTGCTTCGAGGGTCACCGCATCGCGATCCTCCGTGGCCAAGCCTCCATAGGCGTAAAAGTTGACACTGATGATATCCGAGGCCGGAGGAGTCCCCGGAGTGGTGGTGCCGGCTGCACCCGATGTAGTACCGATGTTGCCCATGCTGTCCCGCATGGTGACCGTGTAGGCGTAGTTTGTCAGCGGGCTCAGGCCACTGTCGGTGAAGGTCGGGCTGGTCTGCCAACTGCTGCTGGTGCCACCCGGGTTACCGGTAATTTCGGAGAAGAGATACTCCACCGGACCGGAGGCATCACTACCAGTAGTGGCAGTCATGCTGATGGCCGTCTCGCTATCGGCCGCCGGGGCCAAGGAAAAGGACGCCGGATTCGGGAGTGGCGGGTCGTTGTCGACTTCACCTTCTTCGCGAAGGAAGACCGTGACCGTCTCATAGACCTCGGTGAACCCGAGCGAGTCCGACATGGTCACCTCGAACTGGTAGGTCCCTACGGTGCCATCGAACTGTGCTGAGCTGGCCGTCGCGGACGTACCATTCGGGCTGATGGTCACCGCGCCCGGACCGGCGATCTTGTTCCATGAGTAAACACTGTCGCCCATCAAGAAGTCAGACCCGCTGACCCGCAGGACCGTGGAATTGGCCGGCAAGGTGAGGATGGGATCATCGGCGGTGGCTGAATCAATGCTCTTGAACGCGGTCGGCGGCGTCGGGTTGGTGTCGGCAGCGATGGCATCGAGCACGGCCTGCGCTTCCTCCACCGTGCCGCCTGTCAGATAGCGCTGGGCAAAGCCCACCACATCCGGATCAGGAGTCACCAGAGTCGAGGAACCGCCATACCCGACCAGGACGTTCAACAGGTTCTCATGGAAACCGCCCCAGCCATTGGAATTATCCATCGCCTGCATCGCGGCAGGAACGGCCTCCGCCAACAAACTTCGCTGCATGGCCCTCATCGCCTCGGCCCGCACGCCCAGGCTGAACATCCGGTCCGCTGGCGACTCGAGGGCAACCATGTCCAGCAACTCGGGCGCCATCAGGTTCACCTCGGCCGGAGTGAGCACCTTGTAGATGTTGCCGATTCTTCCCCGCGCACTTCCGCCCGGATGCCGTGAGGCCGCCTTCAGGGCGTCGAAAAAGAGCTGACTTCCGACCTCTCCAATGAGGGTGTCCATTTCGGACCGGCTGTTGGCAAAACCCCCACTCCCGAAGATGGTGGTGATCAACGCCGCTTGGTCAAATTGCAGGGGACTGTCGGAAACGGGGGGAAGGACCGGCTGCTCACGAGAAACCAGGGTGGTCATCATGGAGCTCCGGTAGGGCACCTTGTGAGAACCGGCAAACTGGTTCAGCGCCTTGGCCGCCAGGGTCCGCACGTAGCCGTCATTGTCGTTCAGTAAGGACACCAACTGGCCGGTATAGCCGGTGTCGTCGATCTCCCCAAGGGCCTGGACTGCCCCGTAGCGGGAGTTCCCGTTCACATTCATCGCCTTGGCCCGGATATCGTCGCGGGTGGCAGTGTCGATGCTCCGTCCCCCGAGTTCTATCGCCGCCAGCCGACGAACTTTGGGCGACCATACAGAGAGGTCACTCACCAACTGCGCGGTGGTGCGTCCGGTCGCATCGTAGTCCTCGACGTCCACGGAGTCACTGACCTGAGCCGCGCTGAGAGCCAGCGTCCCAGTGCTGTTCCGCCCGGTGATGTGGAGGCTCTCCAAGGGCAGGGCGTAAGTCAGCAGCATGGCGGTGCTCATGCGAAAATCGTAATACTCGTTCCCATTCGGGGCCCGGTTCTCGCTGTAGGAATCGTAGTCAAAGCCCCCGTCCCAGCGGCGATGCAAGTCCAGCATCCAGCTGACCTTCTTGAAGTACTCCTGCACCGCCGATGGCCCACCCCTTTGCACTCCCAGCGGGACCCAGAGGTAGTTGAAATAGGCCCCGGTGTGCCCCACGTCCCGGTCGGTGTCTCCAGAGGCCAGCGCCATCTGCACGAAGAACTCGCCCTGGTCCTCGTAGGCTGGATCATTGTCCAGGAGGATGGCGGCCAATCCGTTCTTGCCGTTGTTTTCGTGCCGGGAATCAAACGGGTCATGCTCGCCATAGGGGATGGATCCCCGATCTGCATACGAGGCGTAGAACATCTTCGCCCGGTCGATCATCTGATCGACCAGGGGATCATTGACCCCGCACTGCTTCGCCAGCTGCACGCCTAGCAGACACGGCATACCGATCGAGTTGACCACTCCGTATCCCGTGTTGACGGGGCGGTAGTTGTTCGATGCATCGTAGCTCCCCAACCGAAGGGAGTGCGCCACCGTACCAAAATGGCTGGAGCCTTTCGCAATGTTGATCGCCAGGGCTTCAATGGTATCAAACACCTGTGCGTCCCCGGTGATCAGGTAATACTCCCCCAGGAGAATCAGTTCATGGGCCCGACCCCAGGGAGTCGGATAACCAGTGGACGCCTTGTAGTCTAGCAAGTCTTGCAGGGCGGAGCCGGTCTTGATCAGGGCCAGCGCCTCGGTCTGAGCCTTCTGCAGGTAGAGCGCCCGGTTTGGGAACAGATTGTCCTGGGCCGCGAGAAGACTGAGGGCCCCCAGGCGATACCGTCCGGAGCTCTCGCTGTTGTAGTAATAGTCCATGCCCTCCAAGAGGATCTGCTCGGACTTCGGACAGCTATACGGAGCAGTCGCGGTATACGCCCCCATGGTGCTCAGGGTCAGGGTGACCACGGTCTCCTCCCCGGCACGCCACCGGATCAGTTTTAACTCCGCCGGGTTCTGAGCCTCCGCGTCGGCAATCGCTGCAGCCAGCCCCCTCCGCGCATCGATGGAGAAGTAGACTGGGGCGGCAGCCGTTCCACTCGCGCCCAGGATCAGGTCGTTCTGGAGGAAAACCCCATCCGCAGGCGAGCCAGCATCTACCTCCCACACCTGAATCTGCCGACTGTCGACCGATCCATTGATTCCGCCGCCCGTGCTGTCGTAGTATACCCAACCTCTCATTCCGGTCGGACCGAGGTTCCAGGTCGTTGTCAGGTTGCTCGGAATGGTGCCCCCGGACGTCAGGTCCGGCGGAGCGGCTAGAGCCATCGTATATGTGGCACAGAAACCACCCAAGGCAAGCAGCCACAACTTTTTGTTTTTTGCATTCATGGTTTGGGAAAATTCGATAGGACACTCATTCAGTGTTCATCATATGGCATACAATCATGACTACTTTACAATGCAACTACATAAGCATAAGAAATATAGCCATGCTAGGAGAAGTGTTGCTCTGGTCAAATACTGCTAGGAATTTGCTTTTTGGGTGAGGTGATCGAGAGCATCACGCGAGGAGGAGATAGGGGGTTGCAGGATCGTCCGCCGCTGGACGTCAACAAAGGGGGGCTCCCGTGAGGAAGGCACCACGGGTTTGCATTGTGTCAACAGGTGGGCTTAGTTCTTTGTGGCGCTCAGGCGACCGAAGAGCTTGCCGCTCGAGGCATGTGTGGTCGGGATCTTCACCGTGACCGTATCAGGCGTCGGACTGCCGGGAGTAACGACCACCTCGACGTCGGATCCGCTGATCGTGCCGCTGTCATCCCGAATCTGCAGTTTGGTCCAGCCCGCGAGGTCGCTGCCGTATTCGACATACAGCTTGGCAGGCGAGTAGGGGTTCTCCCGGGTGAAATCTAGCGTCAGATACCCAGGGAGCGTTCCCATCGTCGGCAGCTTGTCCAAGGCGCTGACCGATGGATTAGCCGCTCCGAGAATCCAAGCGAGGCCATTCTTCACTCCATCGCCGTTGTCGTCATCGGTGAAGATCGCGCCGCCAGCCCAGATGTCGTAGGGGACAACCGCCTGAACGTTGATGATGGTGTCATCGGGCAGTGGCGAGGTGGTATCTAGCGGATTGCCGTTGAGGTCGGTAAGCTCCTTGGCAGCGGCGATTTGCAATTGGAGCGTCCCTGGGGTGATGGGGGTGAGGGTCACTTCGAAGACCTCGGGGTCGTCCAACTGGTGGATGCTGTTGATGGTGATTTTCGAAGTGCCCGCGTTCTCGAAATCGCTGGCATCCACCGTGGACGGCAACATTGCTTCGTTGAAGGTGACGGTGAAGACCACAGTCGCATCGACGTCCACCGGCCCTTCAGAGACGTTGTCCCCGATGGAGACGAAGGTTGGCACAGTGGCATCCAAGAAATCGACGATGAACAGCGGATTGGATAGTGCGTAGTAGGGCAGCATAACGGTGCTGCCGGTATTGTCTCGCCAGACCCAGTGGCTGTTGTTATTGAGCGTGCCCTGTCCGATATGGGAGCCCCCGAACGGGGTCCGGTCGGCATTCGCCACCGATGTTCCCGTTCTCTTGGTGCCGTCGGTTCTCGTACCCGTATAGGGCCAAGGGATTCGGTTGAAAAGCTGACCGGTCTCCATGATGTTGATCGGGTTGAGGACAGTTCCGTCCCAGAGGTCGGCATAATTGTTGGCCACTACGGTGGCTCCGTCCAAATTGAAGATAGCATGTCCCGTGCCGTTCACAAACGGGTTGGTCGAGGTGTTGTCACGGGCATCCACGGTGGTGGTCGAGCCGATGACATTCCATGTCGCGGGACTCAGGTTCAGGCTGGAGGCATTGGCCAGCGCTTGAACTTCGGCGTTATAAGTCGTGATGTTGCTGGATGCCGGGAACGAGTCGGTGCTGGTGATGAAGGCGAGCCGATAGCGGTCTCCGAGCTTCCATGGATTGCCGGTGGCCTGATTGATGCCGCCATTGGCCGTCAAATCGAGGATACCCAACTGCCCAGCAATGCTCACGGTCGCGAGATCCCAATTGGTCTCGTTCGTGATGCCGGCAAAGTTGATATCACTGAAGTTACGAACCGCCGTGGATGGAATTTGCACCGCATATCTCCTGGCATTCACGAGGACGCTGGCGGGATTGATGGTCAGGACATTGTCCGACACCGAAACCTGCAAGGGGTCCGTCACCGGAATGGACAGGGTGGTCGAGTCATCCATCAGGTCTTTGATCACGATGTTACCAGTGCCGAGGACGATGTTCTGGTCGAAAGTCGCCACGATGTTAGTTACGATTGCCACCCCTGACACACCATCGTCTGGGCTTTTCACGATGATGACGGGTGGATTGAGGTTCTGGATAGCGGTGGAGAAGGACCATGTCGTGTCATCCCCGATACCCGCGAAACTGTTTTCCTCGAGATCCAGCAAAGCATCATGACTGATCCGGACCGCGAAGTTGGTGTCGAGGGCAAGAGCCGATCCGAGGGTAATGCTCAATTCCCTGTCATTCAGTGTCACGGAGCCACTGGGAAGGGGTATCGTCACGTCGGAGGAACCGGTTCCATCGTCGAGATTCTTGATGGTGATCGATCCGGCACCAGACAACGCGACATCTTCATTGAAGGTGGCCACCAAGGTGCCGATTTCCGGATACAGTCCGGTGGCGTTGTTAAGCGGACTCAATGCCGTAATTTGCGGCGCAGTGACGTCCGGCCCGGACAGCGCGTTGAAATTATCCTCGACTTGCGCAGGTGTGAGAATCTGGTCGTGGTAAATTCGGACCAGGGCGATCTGGCCATCGTAGGACTCTGTATTTTGTGCACCAGGGCCAAGGCCTCCGGTATAGGTGTCAGCGAGGGTGCCGAAGGCGGCGGCACTATCTCCCGACCAGTCACTTCCGCCGGGAGTGTCGGTGCCGACGGAAACTCCGTTGACGAATAGCTGCATGGAACCTGCGGACACGTTAAAAATCCCCACAGCCTGAATGAACTCATCGGTGGCACGGTGTCCCGTTGCCAACAGGTCACTTGGATCGGTAGCGAGGTTGTATGCCACCAATCCGTTCCCGTCAGACTTACGGAAATGCAACTCATTGTTGGCAACGAAAAACCCCAAGCCCGCGAAGCCACCGGTCTCGAACAGGATCTGGCCGTTCAAATGGATCGAGTCGATATTGTCGGGCTTGAACCATATTTCCATCGTGACGTTGTTGTTCGACCAGTCACCCGTGGCGTGATCAAAGGATTTTGCTGTGGCAGTACCGGTGGTCACCAGTAATGCACCCCCCTCGTTGACGCTTGATTCAGGGAAGTCATAGGCATAGGAAAAGAACGTGTTCGAAACGCTGATGGGAACCCTGCTAACGGCCGGACTATCATCCAGAAGGAGCTCCAAACCGGATGGGTTTCCGGCGACCAGGTCTTCCCAGCGGTTGTTGCTTCCGTCGTCCTGGCTGGCATCGCAGAGGAAATCAAAACCCGGCGTCGGCACGGCCAGTACAAGGTTCACCGTGATGGAGACGGTGGAAGACAGCAATGAGCTGTCAGTCACGCGTAACTGGATGGTGTTGGCGCCGAGTGCCATGCCGTGGACCGATTGCAGGTCAGAAAAGCTGATTGTTGCGGGAGTCACACCGGTGACATCACCGAAGGTGTTGTCGTTGTTCAGATCCCATTCGTAGCTGGTGATCGTCTCCCCGTCCGAAGGTTGTGAGGCGCTGCCATCCAGCGGCAGTGAGCCATCGACCACGACGGTGTAGGGCCCGCTAGAGTTGGCCACGGCTCCCCAAAGAGAAACTACACCCACAAGGGAAGCGATCGCCGTCAAGACGTAGTGCTTGGATTTGGTTCGTTTCAGTTTCATTGTTTTGTTTGTTAGGTGTCTTTGTAATGCTGATTACTAGTTGTTTGTCTTCTGTCGCAGCACGGTCGCATCCAGAAAAATTCGATTCTCCCCACTCCTGCTTCCTTATGACTGCTAGGAATTTACTTTTTGGGTGAGGTGGTCGAGAGCATCACGCGAGGGGGAGAAAGGGGATTGTGGGGCAAAGACGGAGTGGAACTAGTCGTTGTGATGGGTGCACAGTGGTTTGGCAAGGGGCAAAGTTCGAAAAGACTGGCATTGCCTGGAGTTCGGGCCTTCAATCCGGGCTTTGGTCGTCGTCGTCGTACTGGGATGCGAACCCGTCTTCCCCGCCGCCTACATCCCGGCCAAAGAATACATCCCGGGCCGGGCACATGTCCAACGTCTCCCCTGCCCCGGACACACGCGACTTGTCAACGAGCTCACCGTAGCGACGGCACCGTTCTCCTCCCGGACATCGGCACCACCAACCTGATCACCGCCCACCAGCACAACTACATCCCCGAGCGCTTCAACGACTACTTCCGTCGCTACGCCGGCGTCAGGAAGGAACTGCGGATGCTGGCCACAAGAATCACGGGGCAAGCAGCCCGGACGCCACTTACCGGACGGTCATACCTGAGACAAGG
>JARFRT010000337.1 GCA_029287105.1 Akkermansiaceae bacterium
GGGGCGGGCGTTGCCTTTCTGGGGATCGCGCCGAGATTACTCCATGCGCTGCTGATCTCCACTGGCTCGGTTGCGGATTTGCCCGGCAGACCGGTGCCGAGCTGAAAGCATTGTTGGGCCAATTTCCATGCGCCCGGTGATATCCGATTCCCGAATACCCGTCCCGGCATGACCCTGATTTCCCATTTGGGTCACAGGCTTATAGCGTTCCTTGGCTTTGAGCAACGTGCGCGCCTGCCAAATATTATGCGTAAGTGGTTTCTGGACACAGACGTGGATGCCGCGCTCCATAGCGGCCAATGTTGCGGCAAAATGGGTATGGTCCGGCGTCGATATCACCACGGCATCAATATCCTTGTGCCTCTTGTCGAGCATCACGCGAAAATCCTCATGGAAGGGTTGCGTCGTTTGCCAATTTTTCAGGATCTCCCATTTTTTCGAAGAGCCGTGGGGCTTTCGCTCCGATCCAACATGCCTTAAGCCACTACCTTCCCTCCAAGACTGGTAACCCGAGCGTTTCGAGTATCGAGTTGGCCACTTGTCTGCCAAGTTTGCCACTGCCAGCCTCGGTGAAGTGCACGTTGTCGGGAGCTGGAGAATACTTCTCCAATTCCGGCAACATGAGATGGAAGAGATCATTAACCCGGACCTTATGCGCTTTCATAACCTTGAGGGCCACTTCGCGGTATTCCGCCTGCATTTCCGGTGTGATAACGACCTCCTTCTTGAATTTCTGAAGCATCGTCTTTTCCGGTCCGGGACAAGCAGGTGTGGTCGTCGCCCAAATGAGCTTGGCGCCCGTCTTTTCCAGCCGAGAAACAAGGGTTTCCAGTCGCTGACCATAGGCTTTCGGTGAGCGGTCTTCTTTGGCGTATTGCCAGCCATATATATCCCAGAGCCCCCAATTGAAGTGGATCACATCCCAGTTCCCATCACCGAGCCATTCGTCGATTTTCTTGATGCCGGTGCCGGTATGTTGGCCGTTGCCCGGGATGCGGGACACATCGACTTTACCTTCGAGCCGGCGGATGACTGTCTTGGTGTAGCCACCTGATATTGAATCGCCAATGATCAGTGCGCGCGGCAGCTTTTCAGCAGCACTCCCTGTACTTGAATGAGCAAAAAGAAAGACGGTGATCAGGGCAGATCTAAGCAGGCGGAGGGTTTTCATAACAGGATAGTTCTAATTAATCCGAAGCGCATCAGCAACATTAAGATTTCACTATTGTGCACTTATGGGTAAGACCCCGGATGCTTACAACGTTTCTACCCAACCCAATAAACATGCGCCTATCCACTTAGGCTGCGCTGGCACCGGTGCTCCTGTCGCGGATATGCCGAGGCCATCTTGTCCATGAAGGCCAGGAATACGTCCGTATCGCAGTGGTTGAAGATGATGGCGCTGAGTTCTCCGGTGTCAGGGCTGACCGCTCCGATCACGTTGCGCCTCAGGTGCTGGCCCCCGTATGGTCAAGACTGACTGAGCGGACTCCGCTTAACGTAAGAGCCATGGGTTTCGAAGCTAATGAGTAGTCACGACTTCACTTTCAGCATCTCGCAGCTGTGTGCCGAGAATCCGGCACCAAAGGCACATAGCCAGAGGTGGTCTTCATGACCATCGGTTTCCTCTAGAAATTGCTCGAGCGCGATCAATACAGATGGACTACTAAGATTGCCATACTCACACATGACGTTCCTCGCGTAGGTCAATTCATCACAGGGTAGTACCTGCTCGAGTTGTTCAATTACATCCCGCCCCCCGCCGTGTGTGATCAAGACATGGGGATCACTTTTACGTTTGGCGTAGAGCCGACTCACAGCCTCAGCCACGTGGATTGGAACACTTTTGTGAAGTTGATTTCGCAATTTTCCACCTGCGTTGGTAAATCTGATTGTCTCTCGATGCTCTGGCTGATGGATCGATTCAAAACTACCCACTTGCCACTCACCACCTGCCCCCGACCACACTGCGGCTGCCGCGCCATCACCAAATAAACAGGTGCTGATAAGTACTCCAAAATCATCTTCCACGTAAAAAGCCGCAGAGCAAATTTCCACGGCTACGGTAACAACAACCGCCTTTGGATTTTGAGCAACGACGGCACTGGCTGCACGCATTAGCGGCACGGCTGCGCCACATCCTAGTCCGGTCATATCTTGTAAAAATACATCCTCGCGAAGTCCTAACTGCTCTGCCGTATAACCACTCACCCCGGGACACAAATATCCCGTGCAGGAACAAACAAACAAGGCGTCCACCTCCTCGGTTTTGTGTCCTGACTTCGTAATGGCCTTTTTGACAGCCTCTGCCGCCAACAATGGCGCCGCTTTTTCATAAGCGTTATTCAACTCTTGTGCATCACGCCGCCATGCTTCTTCTAATTTATTTAAGGCGAAGTGCCTTTTATCGATACCGCTGTCACCGCTTAGCACTTTACCAAGAAGCAAACGGGATCGAGCATTCAAATCATCCCAAAAATCGGCAGCCTGCATCGCTTCGAGACATTGGTTTTGGGTGAAACTCATCTCTGGAAATGCAGAGGCTACGGACAATAAATTCATGGGGTTCTTAATTGATGAAATAGAAACTCGAAGGGGAGAACATCTGTTTTGGCGGCAGTCTTGAGAAGCATTTGCCCAAGTCGGTTTAACAGCAGCGGCTGCATACTGCAGGACAGCTTCATGCGCTTTTTAAAAAACGCAACACATTCATTTTCATGACTCGAATATGCCTCCTCCCAATCGATCTCTCCTCGGCTAAATTTTTCAAGCCAAGGTCCTGCCATCTTTGATGATTCAAGAGCCATGCTCATGCCATTGCCTGTAAACGGAGGGATCAGATACGATGAATCCCCCACACAAAAAGCACCCATGTGACTCTGCTTTCCAAATGAAAACCCAGCCGTTGCTGAGAACGAGCTTTCATCTTTCTGCCAACTACTATAACGATCTCCTAATTGGTTGAGGCCATTAGATCGCAAATACTCTCCTAGAAGTGTGCTGCCACTACCTTTGATCGTTTTATCCATACGGAACAGCCCGCAGCAGTTGACTCTATTTTGTTCGACCCCGCACAGCCCGATATATCCGTGACTGCCTACATGCATATCCAAGCCTTGGATATCCGCATTCAAAGCATGTATTTTGAGGCCTATCCACTTGCCCTTCTTTTTGGGTTTTCCGGTCGCCCACACCACACCTTCATCATCACTCATCGCTACTCGTGAACCCGTATGGAGTATCCCCCCCATGCTCGTAAACAATGATGCAATGTCCTCGTCCAATTTGTAACGAGACAATCCCCATGCAGTGGTCGGAAGAGTATCCTCAAGCACCAGCGAATTCCCCATCCACCATGTTATCTGGGTGTGATTTACCGATTGAGCTATGATGTCACTTAAACCCATCTGTTGGATAGATGATGGGCTCACGCCGCAGATAAACTCACCGCAAACTTTGTGTTTTGGATAGGCCCCGGATTCGAAAATTTCCACATCCACATCCAGCTTGCGCAGGTAGACACCTAACGAAAGACCTGCGATCCCCCCACCTACAATACGGATGGGTTTCATATTTTAATTCCCTTCATCCTGATTCCACCTAACAAACCAATTTCCTCATCCCACTGGAAACCAGGGTCAAATAATGCAGGGACTTCATCACGCACAAACCCAGCTTTGATGCTCGATATCATATCGTGTCGAGTGACCTGATTGACAACAGGAAAAAGGCATCGACTCAGCCACAAAGCGGATGTTTTGCGATGAGGTTCCGCAAATACGATTGCGCTCACGTCTTTCAGTCGCTCCCCCAACACTCGTAGTTCATCATCCAACAAATGATGGACAAAAAGATTCGCTACCACCACGGTGTGTTGATCAAAACCCTCGTAGTCCAAAACGTTGCTTTTTTCCCATCTGACATCATCTCTGGCTGTATCAGGCTTGGGGATCAAATCGACAGCTCCCACTTCACAATCAGGCATCAAAGACTTCAGTTGATTGCACAGTGCCCCATCACCGGCACCCAACTCGACAATCCGTCTGATTCCTTGGAGCCCACTTACCTGCTGCACAATCCAAGATGGGCCACCCATAAGCTTGTTGATTAAACGCAGGTCACGCCGACTCCTCACCGCATCTGGATCATTAGGATCCAGACCATCCAGAATTTCAGTTTCTACAACTCGGCGCACAAGGCTACTGATACGCTTCAACCAGCATTCCGCAAACTATTTTGAAACCCAATCACACTCTACCACGACTGCTAGCACCGAGATCGTTGAATATCGAAATTTATGTGCCATACTGAAGGATGAATTGGGCATATCTTATCTTAAGTTTTTTAGTGGTCGGTGGCATTTCCGCATGTGCGGAAAAAAAACACGGAAATCTCTCCCAGTATCAGTGGAAAAACCGAATCATCCTCACTTATCCGTCCAGCGAGGAAGATTGGAAAAAACAACTCCAGTCAATGCAAGCCACGAAAAATGAGATTGATGACCGCGACTTATTGATTTTGAGATTGGATCAAGCGTTGGATCAGTTTTCAAACAAGGAGCGCTTCGCATTGATCAAAAAATACAAACTCACCCCCGGAACTCATGTCTTAATCGGCAAAGACGGATTTGAAAAAAGCCGACAAAAAGGTGTACTCAATCTTGAGCCATACTTCAAACTCATAGACACGATGCCGATGAGGAAAAAGGAAATGAATCGTTAGTCTTGTCCATATCTAATCGCCCCTGAATACAGAGGCGCCATCAAACATGCCTCTATGGAAATAACGCGCCACAAGATCTCGCAGGCAGACAAAAAACCATAACCAGCAAAGCTGCCAGCAAGGTTCTGGATACCCTCCAGCCTCATATCGTCGGTGCAGCCACCCTCGCCGATCTCTACGCCCAACTCACCGCACCAGACTTACAACCGGAGAAAAAAGGGGGGATGCGGGAAATGAGCCGAATCGCCAGGGCTTACCCGAGTGGGGGATTCCAAACGCTGAGCGAATCCCCTCTCTACTCGCCGGCCGGCCGCGGGGTGACCGCGGGACGGGGGCTTGAGGGTGTCGCAGCGGCGTCGGATGACTTCATGAATCGGTAGAGATCGGAATCGGTCGACAGGACGAGGGTGGACTGCTTGCCCAGAGTGTTGCGGTACATCTCCATGGTCTTGATGAACTCGTAGAGTTCCGCGGCTTTCGGGTTCTGGCCGTAGGCTCGGGCGTAGATCTGAGAGGCCTTGGCGTCAGCCTTGCCTTTGATGGTCTGTACTTTCTTATAGGCTTCCGACGAGATTTCGTTGAGGTCGCGGTCCTTGTCGCCGAGGATGCGGGCGGCCTCGCCTTCGCCTTCGGAGCGGAATTTCGAGGCGATCTGCTGGCGCTCGGAAATCATCCGTTCGTAGATCTTCTCGACCACGGACGGGTTGTAGTTGATGCGCTTGAAGCGGACGTCGAGCAGCTCGATGCCGAGTTCCTCGAGCTTCGGCTTGGCATCCGCCATGATCTCGTCCTCGAGCACGGAGCGGCCTTTGCGGATTTTCGGAAGGATCCCGATGCTGCCGGACTGGCCGTCGGTCAGTTCCGCCAGGGTTTCGTCTTTCGCCGGAACGCGCTCCTTGTCGGTGCGCACGATCTCGATGAGGTCGTGTTTGCCGATGATACTGCGGGTGGCGGAGCCGAGGATGTTTTCCAGACGGGAATCGGCGGTGCGCTCGTTGCGCAGGCCGAGGAAATACTTCAGCGGCTCCTTGATCTTCCAGCGCCCGAAGGTGTCAACGGAGATATAGAGTTTGTCCTTGGTGGGCATCTCGTTGCGCTGGCCGTCCCACGGAAGGATGTTTCTGGGGATGCGGTTGACCACCTGGATGAAGGGGGTCTTGAAATGGAGGCCGGGTTCGGTGATAGGGTCGCCTATCGGATCGCCGAACTGGGTGATGATGACCTGCTCGATGGGCGAGATGGTGTAGGTGCACACATAGAAGAGTGAAACTGCGGCGACGAGGAGGAGGGGCAGGACGGTAAGGAGAGGACGTTTCATGGGAAATTCAAATTTTGAAAGGTAGCTTACAAGGAAGAGAGGGTTGGCGGGGTCTTATTGGCCGTTGAGATTGAGCATGGGCAGCAGGCCCTTGGTCGCCTCGTCGATGATGATGGTCTTGCCGAGTTTCGGCAGGATTTCCGACATGGTCTCCAGATAGAGGCGGCGGCGGGTGATCTCCGGCGCGTCGGTGTATTCGATCAGCAGCGCCTCAAAGGAGGCAACATCGCCCTCGGCCTCGTTGACGCGTTTCGCGGCATAGCCGTCGGCAGTGGAGATCATGCGGTCGGCCTCGCCGCGGGCGCGGGGCACTTCCTTGTTGTACTCGCCGTTGGCGCGGTTGATCGCGCTTTCGCGTTCCTGCTGGGCCTGGTTGACCTCGTTGAACGACGATTGGACCCGGCGCGGCGGGTTGACGTCCTTGAGCTGCACCTGGACGATACGCAGGCCCATGGTGTAATCCGCGGTGGCGGCCTGGAGCTTCTCCGAGGCAACGTTCTCGATTTCCTGCCGGCCGACGGTGATGACCTCATCGACCGTGCGGTCGCCGACGATCTCGCGCATGACGCTTTCGGTCAGGTCGCGGAGGGTGGCATCCGGTTGGCGCACGGCGAACAGGTACTGCTGCGGATCCTCGATGCGGTATTGGACCACCCACTCGACCAGCGCGGCATTCAGGTCCCCTGTGACCATGGACTTCTCAAGCTCCTGCTCACCGGCTCCGGAGAACTGCCAGGGGTTGCTGGCACCCGGAGTGCCGAAGCCAAACTCCTGCTGCAATTGGCGGGTAACCTCGACAAAATGAGTCCGGTCAATGCCGTAGGGCAGCTTGAAATGCAGACCGGGACCGGTGGTGGCGATGGGTTTTCCGAAACGGAGCACCACGGCCTGCGAGTCTGCGGAGACGGTGTAGAAACTGGTGATGACGCCGGCCAGGATGACGACGCCGAGGGCGGCGCGTCGGATGAGCTTAAGGTCGATGTTGATGTTGAAGGGTTGTGCCATGCTGACAGTGTGTAACCCCGCTGGCGGGGAATAACCAATCATAATCGGAGGATTATTGAAGTTCGGTGTGCATCGGCCCGAAAATGGACGCCGGGGCAGGCCGGAATGCGGCACGCCGCTTGTGTTAACCGGGGCTGGGCACCGGCCAGTTTTTGGATGGGATCCGCTTGAGTGTGCCGTCGGGTTGTTCCAGGATGACGAGCGTTCGGACCTTGGGCTGGCTGAGGGCGGGATCGACGCAGTAGGCGGTGGCGAGGGCGTCGCTGAGGGTGGCAAGGTCGGCGATGATGGTGGCGGAGACGCGGGTGGTGAGGCCGAGACCGGTGCCGGGGTTGACAATGTGGGAGTAGCGTTGTGCGTCGATGGTGATCGACTGGTAAAGGTCGCCGGAGGTGGAGATGGCGCAGTGGGAAAGAGTGAGCGTGGCGGGGCTCAGCCGGTGATCGGCATCGAGGGTATTCAGGCCGACATTCCAGCCGGAGCGGTCCGGTGGCGGGTCGCCGAGACGGACTTCGCCGCCGGCGGTGACCGAGGCGCGGGTGATGGCATGATCGGCAAGGACTGCTAACATGCCGTCGGCGGCGTAGCCTTTGGCGATGCCGCCGAGGTCGAGTCGCATGTGAGGGTTGAGTTTGGTGGCTGCCCGGGTATCGGGATCGATGATGAGATTGCGCCAGCCGCTGGCGGCTTTGGCCTGGGCGATTTTTTCGGGTGATGGCAGCGTGCCCTTTTTCCGGGCCATCCGCCAGTTGGCGGAATGTTGGCCGAGGGTGGGGTCGTAGGCGCCGTTGGTTGTCCGGGCGATTTCGAGTGCGCGGCTGAGGACGTCGAGCAGCAGAGGCGTGACCGGGAATGGCTGGTTAGGGGGGGCGGCATTGAGCATCATCAGCTCGCTGGTGACATCGTAGTCGGAGCAGGCGCTGTCAACATCGACGCCGTATTGGAAGGCGGCTTTGGCGGCGGCATCGGCCTTGGGTTTATCCTTGGCATAGAGCGTGATGCCAAAGCGGGTCCCCATCATTGACTGCAGGTAGACATAGCGTTGCAGCTGGGGCGCGGGGTTTTTTTCCACGGGAGATGTCCGGCACTGGCTGAGGCATGTGACCAGCAGGAGCGCGTGCAATGTGTGGGTGAAAATGCGCATGCTAATGAATGGGTTAGGCAGGGGCGTCGCGACAGGCAAGCTCGGTTTATGGGCTGACGGTGCCGAAGATGCGGTCACCGGCGTCACCGAGGCCGGGCAGGATATACCCTTGTTCGTTGAGTTGGGTGTCGAGTGCGGTGTAATGGACCGGGACGTCCGGGTGATCGGAATTGAGCTTTTGCAGGCCTTCCGGGGCGGCGACCAGGCAGGCGAAGTGGATGTGTTGGGCGCCGTGGTTTTTGAGTTTGGCAACCGTGGCGCTGGCGGAGCCGCCGGTGGCGAGCATCGGGTCGAGCACGAGGATCTCGGCATCCTTGATGCAGGTGGGAGCGTTGAAGTAGTAGCTTTCGGGCATCAGTGTATCCTCGTTGCGTGCCACACCGACGTGGGCGACGGAGGCTTCGGGCAGCAGCCGGAGAAATCCTTCCAGCATCCCGAGGCCGGCCCGGAGGATGGGCACGAGCACGATCGCGCGTGCAAGTTTCCGGCCGGTGGTGATTTCCAAGGGGGTTTCGACCTCGACGGGGAGGGTTGGCAAGTTGGCGGTGACGGCGGGAACCATCAGTTGCGCGATTTCCTGGACGTGGCGACGGAAGTCGGATGTCGGGCAATCCCGCTGGCGCAGGTGCGCCAAGCGGTCGTCGATGACGGGGTGGTGGATCGGGTGGTTCACTACTGCAAGTCTGCCCTGTGACGGGATGGAAGTGAAGATGCAAATACGATTCCGTTGAGCAGGGCGGCCACCAGGGGATTTGGCTGGACTCATGACCCGTTTCGGCCTGTAACACGTGCGTGTTGAAAGACCCATCCCCCTTGATCCGTAACCCCTCGAAGTCATGTCATTCCGCCTCGCCCCAGCTATTTCCTGCAATATTTCGATTTTAAGGGGTAATTTCACCAAGGTTGCCCGGCTCCTGCTGGGACTATTATGCGTCGGGTCACTTCGGGCCGGGGATGAGATCAGCTATGGCCGGGACATCCGGCCGATTCTTTCGGACAAATGTTTTTTCTGTCACGGCACCGACCCCGAAACGCGCGAGGGGGATCTGAGGCTTGATATCCGCAAAGACGCGTTGGCGGGCAAAGCGTTTGTTCCTGGAAATCCGGGGGAAAGCCTGCTCATCGAGCGCATCAACAGCACGGACGAGGACAAGCTGATGCCCCCCGCGAAGAGTCACAAATCCTTGAGTGAAAAGGAAAAGCAGCTCCTCCACGACTGGATTAAGGCCGGCGCCGACTACGAACCGCATTGGGCCTACACCGCGCCGCAACGCAAGGCGGGTGAAACGATTGACTCACTCGTTGCCGACAGCCTGAAAGAGAACCAGCTCGCCTTTTCCGCCCCTGCCGAGCCATCGACGCTGCTGCGCCGGCTTCACTTTGACATCACCGGCCTGCCGCCGACTCCCGCCGGGGTTGACGCGTTCCGGCAGGCTTACGCCCGGGACGCACAGGCTGCGGTCGGCCGGGTCGTTGACCAGCTTCTGGCGTCGCCGCATTTTGGTGAGCGGATGGCGGTTTCCTGGCTCGACTCCGTGCGTTATGCCGACAGCGTTGGCTACCACGGTGACCAGGAGCGTTCGGCGTCGCCCTACCGCGACTATGTCATCGGGGCATTCAACTCGGACATGCCGTTTGATCAGTTTACGGTCGAGCAGATTGCCGGCGACCTGCTGCCGAATGCGACGCTTTCCCAGAAAATCGCGGCATCCTATAACCGGCTGAACCAGATTTCGGTGGAAGGCGGGATTCAGGATGCGGAATATGTGGCCAAGTACCAGGCGGAGCGTGTGCGCACGACGACCTCTGCCTGGCTCGGGTCGACGATGGCGTGTTGCGAGTGTCACGACCACAAATTCGACCCGTTCACCGCAAAGGATTTCTACTCCTTCGCCGCCTACTTCAGCGACATCCTTGAAAAGGGTGCTTGGAATGGGAGCGGGAAATACCAGGAACCGATCGACCCCTGGACGAAAAAGGGGATCAAATTTGACCGCTACGGACCATACCACGAAGTCCCGACGGCGGAGCAGGCCCGGCAACTCGCCGATGTGGACGGTCGGCTCAAGGCATCGCGCACGCGTGCGGGTGGCGACAAGGCGTTGGCAAAAATCATCAAGGGCCTGGAAACCGAGCGGGCCGGGGTGTTGAAATCGGTGGCCACCGTGCCGGCGACGATCTCGGCAAAACCGCGCACCGTCAGGCTGCTCAACCGCGGCGACTGGCAGGACAAGACCGGGCAGGTCGTGTCACCCGCGCCACCCGGATTTCTTGCGGGAGAGAGCAAGACGCAACACCAAACCCGTCTCGACTTGGCACGATGGCTGGTCGACAAGAAAAACCCGCTCACGGCCAGGGTATTTGTCAACCGCCTCTGGGCCCGCCTGTTTGGCACCGGGCTCTCCAAAAACACCGGGGACCTCGGGTATCAGGGGGAATACCCGAGCCACCCGCAGCTGATCGACTGGTTGGCGCTTGAGTTCATGGAAAACAACTGGAGTGTCAAGCACCTCGTCAAAACGATGGTGCTGTCGCGCACCTACCAGCAATCGAGTACACCCACCGCCGAGCTGAGCCGTAAGGACCCCGACAACCGACGGCTCGCCCGCCAGAGCCAGCTGCGGCTGCCTGCCGAGCTCATCCGCGACAATGCGCTGTCCCTCTCCGGCTTGCTCACCACCACCGTCGGCGGCCCCAGCGCCAAGCCCTACCAACCTGCCGGGTATTACCAGCACCTCAATTTCCCGCGTCGGAAGTATCAGACCGACACGGGCACCTTGCTCTACCGGCGTGGCCTTTACACCCACTGGCAGCGCACCTTCCTGCACCCGATGCTTAAAAACTTCGACGCTCCGTCGCGTGACGAATGTGCGACCGAGCGGTCGGGATCGAACACGCCCTTGCAGGCGCTCAACCTGTTGAACGACCCGACCTTCACCGAGGCGGCCCGGGCGTTGGCGACGCGCTTGCTCACCGGCGCCGCCGACGACACCCAGCTGGTCGAGCGCGCCTACCGGCACTGCCTGAGCCGACCGCCGACGGCAAAGGAGTCCGCCATCCTTAACCGGTTCCACCGGCAGGAGCTGGAACGATTTACCGCCGACCCCGGTGCGGCCAAAGAGTTTCTCAGCATCGGGGCATCGGCACCGACCAAGGACATCCCGCCGGTCCGGCTTGCTGCCGCGGCATCGCTTGCCCGGGTGATTCTCAATCTGCACGAAACCATTACGCGTTATTAATAGCCCCCCACTTTACCCCTAGAATTTCCATGTTGAATGACACCACACGCCGCACCTTTTTAGGCCAGGGACTGACAGGTCTGGGATCGATCGCGCTGTCGCGACTGCTGGGCTCCGATTTTTCGGACAGCCTGCTCCCGGATTACCGGCCGAAGGTCAAGCGGGTCATTTTCCTCAGTATGGCGGG
>JARFRT010000191.1 GCA_029287105.1 Akkermansiaceae bacterium
ACACGCGTTGGTATTCGTCGGCAGCGTCAGATGTGTATAAGAGACAGCTACGTGGTGGTGGCCGACGGAGCGACCGCGCCGACCTCGGCGGAAGTCAAGGCGGGCACCGGCTCCGGCGGTTCGGGTGAGCTCTCCAGCGGCAGCGTCAGCCTGAGCGCAGCCGTCACCGAGAACACCGCCACCATCACCAGCTTAGCTACAGGCACTGCCTATGATGTCTATTTTGTAGCGGAGGATGACGAGACAACCCCAAATCTGCAGGCCAGCCCAGAGCTGATCGAGATCACCACCGTGTTCCCCGACACCACGGCCCCGTCCTGGACGACGACGTACCCGCAGGTTGACGGGGTCACCAGCAGCAGCGCCACCGCGCGTGCCGCGATTGACGAGCCGGGCACGGCCTACTACGTGGTGGTGGCCGACAGCGCGACCGCACCGAACTCGGCGGAAGTCAAGGCGGGCACTGGTTCCGGCGGTTCGGGTGAGCTGGCCAGCGGCAGCATCAGCCTGACGGTTGCGGATACCGAGAACACCGATGCCATCACGGGTCTGGCAGTCGACACCGCCTACGATGTCTGGTTCGTGGCGGAGGACGATGAGGCCTCTCCCAATCTGCAGGCCAGTCCGCAAAAGGTCGACATCACCACTGCTTCGACGCAGTCCCCGACCAGAATCATGTGCGTCGGTGACTCGATCACAGAAGGTCAGAACGGCTTCTTCATCTATCGGCCGGATCTGAACAGCCTGCTCTTAACCGCGGGACACTCATTCGAGTTCGTTGGCAGCAAGACGAACACGCGGCAAGGAGTCACACTCAAGCACGAGGGCTACAGCGGCAGCAATGCGACCCAGATTGCCAGCAATCTGGCCACGACCTTCCCAAGCAACATCGCTGACATCGTCCTGATCCATGCGGGTCACAACTATTTTGCGGATGTCCAGGGGGAAGCCTCGATTGTCAATGAGGTGGAAACGGCGACACGCTCGATGATCTCCACCGCGCGCACACACAACCCGGACGTCATCATCCTGCTCGCCCAGGTCATCACCAGTTCCAAGCTGCCGAAATACTCCTATATTCCGGCGCTGAACATCCGGCTGGCGGAAATCGCTGCTGAGCTCAACTCTCAAGCACAGCCGGTCATCATCGTCAACCAGGCTGACGGTTGGGATCCGGTGGCCGACACGGTGGCCGATGAGGTCCACCCGACCCAAGCCGGGGCCACCAAGATGGCGAACAAGTGGTTTGCCGCACTGAATCCGATCCTGGGGGGAGTGTCATCCGACACCACGGCTCCGACTTGGACCACGGGCTACCCGCAGGTTGACGGGGTCACCGCCACCGGCGCCACCGCACGCGCGGCGATCAATGAACTGGGCACCGCCTACTACGTGGTGTTGGTCGACGGCGCGACCGCACCGACCGCAGCGGAAGTCAAGGCGGGCACCGGCTCCGGCGGTTCGGGTGCGCTAGCCAGTGGCAGCATGGTGCTCACGGCTGCCGACACCGAGGCCACCGCAGCCATCACCGGCCTGACACCCGGCACTGCCTACGACGTGTATTTCGTGGCTGAGGACGATGAAGGCACTCCCAACCTGCAGGCCAATCCGGCACCAGTGATCGATATCACCACTCAAGTCTCTTCGCCGACGCTGGTCTCCTATGACTTTTCGACCGATGACAGCCCCGTCACGGAGGCGTTGTACACCAGCTCGACGGACGTGACAGGCACCGGATGGAACGATAGCGACGGCCGTTCCACCGTCGATGGCGGGAACTACTTTGGCCGGGGCCCCACCGACGCCGCCGAGGACAGTTACATCACCTTCACGGTCACCCCCGAGGCGGGACTTACCCTGAACCTCAGCGAACTGACCTTCAACTATGGAGCCCAATCGGACGGCGACGACTACTTTGCCACCTTTACCGTTCGGACAAGCGTGGATGGCTACACCGTCGAGCTACCGGTGAACTTCTCGGCCAATCCGGTGGCGTCCCACTCGGGCACTCCGATTGCGAATCAGTCCGCAACCGTCGATCTCTCGGGAGCCCTCTACGACAACCTCAGCTCGGTCACCTTCCGCCTCTGCGGGGAAACGGATGAACCTTCCAACTCTAACCAGATCCTTCGCTGGGACAACATCCTGCTGACAGGCGAGGCGGGAGCCATCGCTCCCGGCCCGCCCACCTTGGACAGCATCGTCGACAACCAGGGAGGCGGACCGATCCAGGCCAACACCCGGGTGACCTACACGCTCACCTTCAGCGAGAGCATCCAAGAGATTACCCTCACGACGGCCGACTTCGCCAATGCCGGCACGGCGACCATTGCCTTCGGTGCGATCACCGAGACCTTTCCGGGTATCTTTACGCTGGACGTGATCCCCAGCACCGCCGGCACCCTCCAGTTGAGCGTGCCGCCCACCGCATCGATCCTTGATGTGACGGGGGACGCGCTCGATAGCGATCCGGCCATTGTCGACGCCGACACGCTGAACGTCACCGCGGACACGGCGGCGCCCACCCTCGCCGGGCCGGACATCGTCGACAACCGGGGCGGCGGACCGATCAGCACGAGTTCGCCCGTCACCTACACGGTCAGCTTCAACGAAGACATCGACGGGGCAACGGTGGACGCGGGCGATTTCGACAATGCCGGATCCTCGACCATCATTTTTGGCCCGATCAGCGAGATCCATCCCGGGGTGTTTTCCGTCGAGGTGACTCCCACGACAGCCGGCACACTGCAACTCCGCATCCCGACGACCGCCACCATCAATGATACGGCGGGCTTCGCTCTGGATAGCGACCCGGCGATCGTCGATGACACCACCCTTACCGTCAGCGATCTCCCGCCCGTGCTGGTGGTTTCGCTCAACCAGATCGGCTATCAAACGGACGCCCCGAAGCGGTTCACAGCGGTGGATGCGCCCGACGGCACTCCCTTCACGGTGACGAGCGAGGCGGACCCCTTGACCGTCCTCTACAGCGGCACCATCACCGGCAACCTCGGGGACTTCTCCGCCTTCCAGCCCGTGTCCCCCGGTCCGTATGTCGTCAACTCCTATCCGCCTGCGGCAGCGCCCGGCATCTCCCATCCGTTCCTCGTTCAAGGCGACCTCATCGAGAGCAAGCTGGTGGTCCCCTGCATCCAGTTCATGGTGGACTCCCGCTCCGGCGTGGGGACCCATCCCTCGGCCTACGGCGGCAACCCCTGGCGCGACGGCACCTTCTATTCGTTCGAGATCCCGTCGTTGATCTACCTGCACTTGAACGCTCCCGGCGTGTCCGGCGGCATGACTGGCGAAGTCGATTACGATGCCGACAAGGCGCTGGCGCTGGATCCGAATTATGCGTCCTCGGTATTCGTGAACTCCGCCCAGGATGCTGGCTTTGTGGCCGCCCTGCAGCGCTACTACAACGACTACGACCCTCCGCTGCCGGGTTGCCCGGACGCGCTCAAGGCGATGCATTTCGGGCTCGGCGTGACCATGGAGCGGCCCAACACCAAGGATCCGTCGGGGGGGCCACCCGAGCATCTGCATTCTCAAACGCGTGAGTGGTTCGCCTGGTTCCTCTACACCTGGCCGGCCATCCGCAATCATCTGCCCGACTCGTTCTATCTGGCATGCCGAGACTTCACCTTTGCCAACTGGGCGACCAGCGATCTCTCCAGCGGCCAGCCCTCGCCTCTCGACATTGATCCGAAGTGGGACCCGGCAGGTGATCCGTTCAAGGGGCGTCACGCCCCGGGGCATTCGATCCTGCCGAACCTGCTGCTCTGGCAGGTGGCGCTTCGCGAGGGAAGGAGCGATGCCAACACCTATCTCACCGCGGCACAGGCACAGACCCAGTGGATCATCGACAAACTCGACTGGAGCATTCCCGCCACGACCAAGGGCCACCGCATGTCCGAGCAGAAGATGATGACCGGTCTGGTACACTTCCTTCGGAATCACCCCGCCGAAGCACCCGCCGGACTCGCCACCAAGATCGAGGACTGGGTCGACACCATGATCGGACGCTCCGACAA
>JARFRT010000411.1 GCA_029287105.1 Akkermansiaceae bacterium
CCAGCGTCATGGTGGTGTCAGCCGAGACAGCGTAGTCAAAACGGAAATCCATATCGAGTTCGTCATAGCCCGTATTTTTCATCCGCCCCACCGCAGAGTCCTTGATATCGCCAAAATCCTTGGAGGTGATACCCAGTAAAACCCCCCATTGGCCACCTTGCCCAAAGGCACTTTCCAACCTCCCCACGTGACTGCCACTGTTCGTATCAAACCGGTAACTCATCATGTTGTCAGAAAACCAGCCACCGCTCCGGTCGCGGAAATCGGACGACCGGGTCAGCGTGTTCAGGGTGCCGCCGATGGCATCCGATCCGTAAAGGACCGACCCCTGCCCCTTGACCAGTTCCAGGCGGTCAATCACCTGGCTGTCCACCGTGTTCCAGTACTGCACCGGTCCGGCGCGGAAAGTCGAGTTGTTGATCCGGATTCCATCAACCAACAAAAGGTTCTGGCGTCCCGTAAACCCGCGGATATAGGGTGACCCGTGCCCATGGGCGGTCTTTTGGATCATCACGCCCGGCGTGTTTTTCAAGGCTTCCGGCAAGGTGCGAATCGCCCCGTCCAGCAGTTCATCCGCTCCGATGACAGCCACACTGTAGGGCGTGTTTTTCATCAGTTCCGCAGTCCGGTTCGCCGAAATCACGGTTTCGGGAAGTTCGTCCGCCGTCAGCGAGACGGAACCCATGGCCAATGCGAGAACTACAATTGATTTCATTCTGGTCATATGCGTTTGATTCATCCTGCTCTTAGTCGAAAAACTAGTTAAAAAATCTGCCGCCGTCACGCGCCGAGCCGACGCAGCAATTCAAAGGTATAAATCCCGGAGCTGTGCCCGTCCGCCCATGTGATCTGAAGCGCATAGCCGCCCACCTGTTGCATCCGGAGCGCCTGGAAACTGCGGTCGGTGTAGGTCACCGTCGGCTTAACCACAAAACCCATCGCATCAGGCTCACCCTGGCAAACAGCACACGGGCACGATTGCCTTAGCTCTTTAAGCCCGATGTAGGTTTCCTCACCGTCACCCCAGGCCAGCGCGAGTTGGTCGCCGATAACAATACTCTGGTTTAATGTAATAGCAGCCATCCGGTTATATACTAACAATTCAAATTCATCTATCCGGGGTAATCCCTCTCCCCGAAAATCGCCGAACCTACACGGACAATCGTGGAGCCCTCTTCAATCGCAACCTCGAAGTCGCCACTCATCCCCATGCTAAGCCCGGGAAATGACACCCCGGCACGAACCTCAAGCTGGTCACGCAACTCGCGCAGCTTGGCAAACCAGGGCCGCCCCTCCTCGGGCGTGGCCGCAGCGGGCGGAATACACATCAACCCGACAATCGAGAGGTTTTCAAGCGCCATCAGGTCATCCAGATCACGGAGCAGCGCGTCCGCCACGTAGCCGTTTTTACTTTCCTCCCCGGCAAGGTCGACCTGAAGGTAGACGTCAGGCTTTTTCCCCAACTCACCCGCAATGTTCGAGGTGTAACGAGCCAGCTTGAGGGAATCAATACTGTGCAAGGTGTCAAACAACGGCAGGGCCTTGCGCACCTTGTTGCGCTGAAGATGCCCGATCAGATGCCAGTGAAGAGGCGGCGACACCATTGACGCCAACACGGGCACTTTCGTCTCCGCTTCCTGCACCTTGTTTTCACCAAAAGTGCAATGCCCGGCGGCAACCACCTCGGCGATCTTTTCGACCGGCCAGGTCTTGGAAACAACCAGCAACTCACATGCGTCCTCAGTACGACCCGACCGCGCTGCGGCACGCGCCATACGCTGCCTGATGTCCAACAACCTCCCCGGGATGCCGTCAGGAATGCTCATATCAACGGGGATCAGCGGGAACTAACCCTTATTGTTCTGCAACGCGCCCGCCATGCGGGCCCGCTCGGTGGCTTCAACCAGATCGGCAAGAATACTGATGCCCTCACGTTTCACGGGATCCAGCGAACTCGGCCAGTCCGGAGTGTCATCAAGGTCGGCAACTCCATCCTTGGCCTGCCGCATGTAGCTCTCCTTGTCCTTGTCACGATCGATCTCAACAAGATTGGCAAGCTTGAGATCAGCAAGATTCAAACGGAAGAACCGGAAGTTTTTCGAATCCTGTTCGACGAGATCAGCGAATCGTTTGCGGCGCTCCTCATTGCGGGTATTCCTGCGCACCTCCGCCTCGGCGAGCTCTTTTTTGCGCTCCTCCTTATTGAGTGAAATCAGGTTCTTCTTGCGGCGCTCAATCATGCGCTCGGCATCCTCGGCAACATAAGTTAAGTATTTAGACCGGGCTATCCGCGCCAGACTCTTC
>JARFRT010000461.1 GCA_029287105.1 Akkermansiaceae bacterium
CGCCAGGATTGCTCCAGTTCCACCGGCTCCCCCTCAGCATCAACCCGGACAGTCTTGACGTTTCCACGTGCCACAATCCCGCCGTTGCCGGTCATGGAAAATGCCCACAACACCGAGCTACGGCCCAGTTTTTCAGGTGAAATGGTCACCACGACGGTATCGCCCACACCCAGGGGTGCCAGGTAATCGCAGTTGACATGGACACGCGGCCAACCGCCTCCCTCCAACAGAGGGATACCCCGTTTTTCCAGCAGATCATGTTCCGCCTCCTCGGCATAACAGAGCAGCCGTGAAAAGTGCACCACCCCTGCCGCATCCGTATCGGCGAAGCTAACGCGGCGCTTGTAGAGGTGTTCCATTAGTCGATCTCACGCACCAACACGGAAGCGTTGTGACCACCGAAACCGAACGAGTTACTCAGTGCGCTCTTCACCTCGACTTCGCGGGCGGTGTTCGGCGTGTAATCCAGGTCGCATTCAGGGTCTTGGTTTTCAAGGTTGATCGTGGGAGGGATGACATTGTCTTTGATCGCCATCAGGCAGGCGGCAAGCTCGATACCACCCGCGGCACCGAGAAGGTGACCGGTCATCGACTTGGTGGAACTCACAATCAGCCCGTCCTTGGCATGATCTCCGAAACTCTTCTTGATTGCCTTCGACTCACAAATGTCTCCAAGCGGGGTGGATGTGCCGTGGGCGTTGACATAGGTTACCTCCTCGGGGTTCATCTTGGCATGCTGAAGTGCCATGTCCATGCAGCGTGCGGCACCATGCCCCTCGGGGTGAGGTGAGGTCATGTGGTAGGCGTCGCCGCTGATTCCGTAACCGGCAAGTTCCGCATAAATGGTCGCACCACGCTTCTTGGCGTGTTCGTATTCCTCGATCACCACCACACCCGCGCCCTCGCCCATGACGAAGCCGTCACGTCCGGTATCAAACGGACGGGAGGCACGCTCAGGCTCGTCATTGCGGGTGCTAAGTGCCTTCATGTTACTGAAGCCGGAAAGCCCCATCGGCAGAATCGACGCTTCGGCACCCCCACAGACGATGGCATCGGCATCGCCGAACTTGATAATTCTCCAGGCCTCGCCAATGTTGTGGTTCGAGGTGGCACAGGCCGTAACGATCGACATGTTGGGACCGCCAAACCCGTATTCCATCGAGATGATGCCGCTGCCAATGTTGGAAATCATCATCGGAATCACAAAGGGGGAAACCCGTGAGGCACCACGTGTGATGAACTTTTCATGCTCCCTTTCCAGGGTCCCCAGACCGCCGATGCCACTGCCGACCATGACGCCGATGCGGTCGCGGTCGATCCCGTCGCTGTCGAGCCCGGCATCATCGATGGCCATCTTGGAAGCCGCGACGGCAAACTGCGCGTAGCGGTCACAGCGGCGTGCATCCTTCGGGTTTTTAAACCAGGGTGCCGCATCAAAATTCTTTACCTCACCTGCAATCTTACAGGGGTAAGGTTCCGAATCGACCAAGGTGATCGGCCCGATGCCGCTTTTACCTGCCTTGAGACCTTCCCAGGTACTCTGCAAATCATTCCCGAGGGGACTTACCGCCCCGATACCAGTGATAACAACTCTACGATCATTCATAAATATAGATGTGGATTGAGGGCCACGTATGGCCTAGGTGCCGGAGCATTATCCTACAGATCATCCCGAGTGCAAGCCCCGATAAGGTGCGTAAGCGATTAAGTCCAACCGCTCCCCGACTCCCCGACTTCCCGACTTCCCGACTTCCCGACTTCCCGACTTCCCGACTCCCCGACTTCAAGACTTCAAGACTTCAAGACTTCAAGACTTCAAGACTTCAAGACTTCAAGACTTCAAGACTCCCCGACTCCCCCTCACCCGAGTCGGCGTGATTCTCCGCGGTCATTGGCCCGGCCGCAGTCGGGGCATTGTGGTGAGCGATCCCTGCTACGGTCCTGATAGAGATTACCGCAGACCCGGCAGCGTATGATTTGCCATTGGGATGCCCGAATCATAGATCTCCGTTTCAGCCCCGTGATGATACTGTAGAGCCCGATTGCCACGAGGGGAAAGCCAACCACCCAGAGCATGAACTCCTCCATTGTTAACTCAATCATTCTCTGCTTGCCTCGATTTGTAGTTCCAATTGCCCGGTGGCGAGACCGTCGTGATCGGCCGGTCTGAAGCGCTGGGTACGCAGCCAAGCAGCCAGCTTCTTCTGCCTGTCCGTCGTTTTCACCGCGTCCATCGTGCCCCCCGGAAGAGAAATGCAACTATTGACGGTTCCCGAAGCATCAAGCTCCAACAGGAACCGGAATGACTGCCCGAAGGAATCATCGGCCACCCAATCAGCGGGAATGGGAAGCTCATCGCCCGGGAGTCGCGTTGCAATAGCTCCTCCTGCCTTCACCTTGGCCCGGATCAACAAATCGCCCGGGACACTGTCGGCAGTGGCCACCCCACCCTCGCTCCAATCGTTCATAACGCGCCCTAGCAACCCGTCACGGGGCTCGATGATCGAGGCCAGACCGCTCGATTGTTTCTGCACTGGCATGGGTACCAACTCCGCCTGGTACTGCCATTGCACCCCTCCAAGCTGGTCCACCCCGTCTTCAATCCTCGCCAGGATACCTCGGTCGAACACCGGATCCCAGCGAACAGGAAAGGGCGACCTATCCTCGATCTGCATCATCAGCTTACTCATCAGCTTGCGGTACTTGGGATTATCCTCATCGAGCATGATCACCACCCCTTTGCGCTTGGAAAGCAAGGGTGGATTGATCGATTCAACCTTCAAAGCGTAAACCGAAAAAGCAAAGAGTCCGATGGCGATCATCAGGGCAATGAATTTCCCAGTGTGATGTTTCCGCCCACCCCGCCATTGAAAAACAAGGCCAGCTTCCTGGTCTCTTTTCAGCCTTTTTTTCCTTAAGAAAAGCATGGTTTCAGTTGCGCAATATGCAGTATGGCGATGATTGGCGTCTCACTCCTTCCCCGCCGGCCTTCCGACCAGCCCACAATTCAGATCCATCTTGAGGATACGATTGATCACCTGCTTCTCCACCCCGCTTGGCACCGCAACATCAGAACGCAGTACCACCGTCGTGATCAAGTCCCCGCCTTCCGCGGCGCGCAACCTGTTTACTTCTTCCTCCAACTTATCCATCGGCACCATTTTCTCATTAACCCACATAGGCGTTCCCTGACCCGCTGCCAGCGTCACTACCACAGGGTTTTCCATCTGCTCATAGCGCCATGGCGATTCATGCACCTGCACGTCGATCCCGGTTTGCTGCACAAACGACGACCCCAACAAGGGAATCACCAGAATAAGGGCGATGATGTCGAGACCGGGAAGCGTGTGGAGAAACCCGGGGGTCGCCGGCAATGTCAGCTCGAGCTTCATTTTTCACCCTTCTTCTTTTTACCCACTGAAATCTCTTCCGCTTCCTCACGGAAAGACACGATCTCGCCTTGTTCGCGGGCGTCGCAAATGATGTTGACCATCTCGATCCCGGTGCGCTCGATCCGGTGCACCATCCGCTTGACCCGGCCGTAAAAAAACAGGTAGAAAAGATACACAGGAACGGCGATGGCAAGCCCCAGACCCGTGGTCAAAAGGCTCTCATAGACACCCCCCGACATCTCGGCGGGTGAGGAAAAGCCCCTGTCCTCGCTGACCGCCATAAAAGTTTTCACCAGTCCGCTCACCGTGCCCAGCATCCCGACCAGCGGTGCGATCAATGCAATGCCATAGAGCGCGCGCAGGTTGCGCTCCATCCGCGGCACCTCCAGCTGACCCGACTCTTGCGCCACATCGCGCAAGTCCCGGCGAGGCAGATTTTTGCGCATCAACACGGCATGAGCCACGCGGGCGGTCGGCCCCGGTGCCCGTGCCGCCTCATGCAGGGCCTCGGCAAAGGCCCCTTTACGCACATGGTTCGCCAAGCCCAGCAGGAGATCGCCCACGTTGATTTTCACCTTCTGGAAAAAGAAAATCCTCTCCAAAACGATGAGCATACTGACAAAGGCCAGTAAGCCCAGCACCCATACAAACGGCCCTCCTTGTTCTACCAACTGTAACATTGCGCCGCATTATACACCGATCTTTCAGGAATTCCAATTGTCAAATGATCAAAAAAACCGCGGCCCTAAACCCGGGGATCCTCCCGCCGGGCGATCCCCTTGAGCAGTCGGCCAAAGATATCCGCACCGGTAACGATCCGCTTCTCATCCTCGGTCCAGTAAAGGACCACGTCACGGTCAACCAAATGATCGTCCTGATGCGATGCCTCGACCACAAACTCACCCAGCACGGCATCCAGCGTGGTCTGGTCGTCCTCGACCACCACCGGCCGGTGACAGCAACTGTAGATATCAACCCCCTCGCCGAGGGCGTAGATATCACTGAGATAGGCCGTGGTGTCGATCACCAGTTGCGGCATCCCGCGCTCCGCCACGACCACCGCCCAGTGGCCGTGATGTTTTTTCAGGGACTCCACCAAGGCCTTGCCCTCCTCGGTATCAGGTTGGGGCAGGACCGGAAGGTCCAGGTTCACCGGGAAGGTGTAGATGGTCTCGGGGTCGATGACGCTGCCCTCGGCAGAGATAAACCGATCGTCCAGAGCCAGAAAGTTCAGTGCCCCCTGGCCTTCATTGGCACTGATTTCCGAATTTTGCTCATTGATGTGTTTTTCCAGAATGATTTCGATGTCGCGTTCGCGGTAGAACGCGGGACCTTCCGGCCCGATCCAGCCGTCGAGGATCAGTGCACAGGGTTTGGCCACGGGAAAGAGCAGGACCTCGTAAAACCGGATCAGCGGCGACAGCCTCGCCCCGACTCTTAGCGCATGACGCGAGAAGTAGGCCTGCGGCATGATCTCACCGAAGAAAGTAATCCCCACCGTCGAGAACACAAAGCCCCCCACACCGGCAAACACCGATTCACTCAGCAGCGCCAGCAACACATTCACGCTGACGTTCCCCCATAAAATAGTGCAGAGCAGCAGGTTCGAGTCCTTGCGCAGGTTCAGCACCTTGAGCGCCGGCTTGCTGCCCTTTTCCACCTCCGCCTCCAGCCGCATCCGCCCCATGGAGAAAAAGGCCAGATTCGACCCTGAAAACATCGCCGACTGAGTTAGACAGGCAAAAATACCCAACCATAAGAGCGTATCCATTTTTAACTGTTTAAATTCACTGCAACAATTTTGTTAGCTTGCGCAGCGTATACTGGGACTCAAGTGGATGACGCAGGGGGAAGTTCAGGTTGATCGCGTAACGGTTGCGCCGACCCTCCCTCGATTTGTTCAATACGCCCTCGGTCTCGAGTTCGGCGAGGATGCGCAGCACGGCACGCTCAGTGATCCCTATTTCCGTCGCCAAATCACGCACCCGCATCTCCGGGTCACGCACCAAGCAAATGATCACGTGCGAGTGATTGGTCAGAAAAGTCCAGCTTGTCTTTTTCGTGGCTTCGGGCATTGAAAATCGTTCAGATGAAAACAATACATGAAATTATTTACATGTAAACAACTTCATGATATTTCTCCCCATGACATGAATCAGCTCCCCACTCCCCGCACCCAGGCGGCATGGCGCACCGTCGAGAAATGGACCGAGTATCTTCATCTGGGAGACATTGATTCCATTCTACTCCTTTTCTGTGAAAAAGACAACGCCTTCTGGGGCACATTCGCGAGCCACATGCGCCACACCCGCGCGCAACTGCGCACTTATTACGATCAGTTCCTCGCTGTCGAAGAGATGACCTGCCGGATCTCGGAATATTCGGCGCGGGAGATCACCACCGACATCGTCAGTTTCACCGGCATCTATGAGTTCGACATCATCGAGAAGAAAGGGGATCCGATGACCACCACCCTGGCCCGATTCACCTTCACGATCCGCCATGACAACATTGACAACCGCTGGATGTTCGTCGAGCACCACTCCTCGTTGATGCCCGAAAACGGTTTTTAATTTTTGGGGTTTGAAACTTGAAGCCATGCCCCTACATTGCGCCGCGTGAGCTTTGTGGATACATTCAACGCCGGGGGAACATCCCCCCTGCTCAGAAAATTCGAGCAACTCATCGAGCCCAAGTCGCGCGAGCAACTGGAGTCGATGGCGGCATGCAGCCAGGCGACGACCCGGCGCCACTATGGCAAGACCATGCGCCTGTTCGCGCCACTCTATGTTTCCAACGAGTGTATCAACAACTGCACCTACTGCGGATTCTCCCGCGATAATGCGATCCTGCGGACCACGCTGACCATCGAGCAGGTGGTGATCGAGGCCAAGTATCTGCACCGCCTCGGGTTTCGCAACATCCTTCTGGTCGCCGGTGAGCACCCGAAGTTTGTTTCCGATGGCTACCTGCAGGCCTGTATCGATGCCATCAAGGGGTTTATCCCGACCATTGGTATCGAGGTCGGCCCGATGGAGGACGATCAATATGGTGAGCTTGTCCAACACGGTGCCGAAGGCCTGGTCGTTTACCAGGAAACCTATGATCGCGAAACCTACGGCAAACTGCACACCGCAGGGCCGAAGAAAAATTTCGACTGGCGGCTGAAGTGCCCGGAACGCGCCTACGCCGGCGGCTTCCGCAGGATCGGTATCGGCGCCCTGTTTGGGCTCGCCAACTGGAAGACCGAGGCACGCGCCCTCGCCGCCCATCTTGAATACCTCTACAAGCACTGCTGGAAGGCGTCGTTTACCATCTCCTTCCCGCGTATGCGCCCCTATGCCGGCAACTACCAGTACCAGCCGAACCCCGATTTCTTCCTCAACGACCGCCAGTTCGTCCAGCTCGTCTGCGCCTTCCGTATCTGCTTCCCCCACGTCGGCATCGTCGTCAGCACCCGCGAGCCCGCCGCGCTGCGTGACGCCCTGGTGCCGCTCGGGGTGACCCACATGTCCGCCGAGTCACAGACCGACCCCGGCGGATACACCGGAGCCGGCACGGAGGACCTCCACCTCACCGTGAAAGGCAAGCGCGTCGAGCTTGAGGACAAACCCGCATGCGGCGGCAGCAAACGTGCCACGGAGCAGTTTACCATTGATGACAAACGAGCCGTGCAACAAATTGCCTCGATGCTCAAAAACCAAGGCTATGAATCCGTCTGGAAAGACTGGGATCTGGAAATCCTGAATCCCGCACTCCAGACGCCTCATCGCCCCAAACTCCAGGTATGACGATCCTCCTCAATGGCAAAAACCACCAGCTCGACGCCCCCGCGAGCATCAACACCCTGCTTGCCGCGATCGGCCTGGAAGGCAAACCCGTGGTTGTGGAAGTCAATCAGACAGCCCTCTTCCCGCGCGAATACCCGGAAAGAATGTTAGAAGATGGTGACCAGGTGGAAATCATCACCATCGCAGCAGGCGGTTAGATTCGCACGCCTTCGCACTCACTCCGGCACCTCTTCCTTCTCGCCCAGGTGCCGCGGTTGCTTGTCGGTGACATTGACATCGAGCCACATCTTGACCCGGGCAAGCACTTCGCGGTCTTCGGTTTTGCGTGCCGCGTAGCCTTCGACATCGCGGGCATTGTATCCGAATACCTTCATGCCATTCGCCTTGGCAATGTAGGCGGCACGTTCATTTTGAAATTTTTGACTGACAAAAGTCACCTCGGTCAGCCCGAATATTTTTTTGGCGCGCACCACGGAGTCAAGGGTGCGCAGGCCTGCGTAGTCGCACACGATTCTATCCACAGGCACACCGGCCTTGACCAGCGCCTTCCTCATGGCGACGGGTTCGTTGTAGTTTTTGACCCGGTTATCTCCGGAGACGATCAGGAAGTCGACCTTACCGGCATGCCAAAGCTCGGACGCCGCCTGGATGCGGTATTTGAAGTAGAGGTTATCACGGGCCCCCAGTTTTTCCGAACAACCGAACACCAGACCGGCCCTCTGCTTGGGCACGTCGCTGACATCATCGAAAAGCACCCCCTTGCCGGCGCGGGTCGCTGCGTAGTTCGCATACCAGACAAAGGCAAAAAAACAGGCCCCGAGCAGGAAGCAGAGGACACACACCCGCTTCAACCAGCGGACGACAACCCGCAGCTTGCCCGGTGGTGCAATTTCTTTTTTTTCAGTCACGGAATTAGCCATATGGTCCTACTTGCCCCTGTTTTTCAACTCACTTTGCACGGTGTCCCCCTCAGTCAGACGTCCACGTTCCTACGTGGGATTTTCACCAGGGTTTTCACCATGGAGGCAAAGATTCCGTCCTTCGGATTCTCCGGGGCGATCACGCGGAGTTTACGTTTGGCCGGCACCAGCGACACATGGGTCACACGGCCGATATATTCCCCGTCCGCCTCCATCGGCACCTCACGGTCACACTCGACCTCAAAACTGCGCGCCTGAAGGTACTTGACCGACGAGTTGCCCGCATCGATGGCACCCGTGGCAATCCCCTTGACCGAGTCGCGCACGAGCCGGAACCCGGCCTCGGTGAACACCAGCAGATCCAGCATGTCGTCACTGTGGTCCGCCTTGCGGAAAAGTTTGACCTGGCCACCGTAGAGCGACCCATTCCCAGCCAGGGCACAAACCCCCTCTTCCACCCGGCCGTCGGCACAGGTCACCCGCATCTTGGGCGGCTTCTCACCCAGCACCTTCATGGCCGACATGAGATAGGCCATCGGACCAAATATTTTTTTGGCCTCCCAGTTCGTCTCCTCGATCACCTGGGCATCAAAGCCTATGCCGGCCATCTGCACAAAGGCGTGACCATTGGTTTCAAAAAGATCAACCTCCTTGATGAAGCCCTGCTCCAGGATGTCGAAGGATTTTTTCAAGCTGGCATAGGGCAGCCCCAGCTCGCGGGCGAAAACATTCATCGTCCCCGCCGGCAACACGCCGAGCGCCGTGGTCGTGCCCGCCAACCCCTGCACCACGGCATTGATCGTGCCATCCCCCCCCGCGACAACCACGACCGGCTCCCCGGCTGCGGCAAGCTTTGCCGCCAGCTCGGTGGCATCCTCCGCGCTCCGACTCGCATAAAGGGCAAACCACTGCGCATGTGACATCAGGAAACGGAGCGTCTTCTGCGCACGCTGGCTACGTGCACTCGGGTTGAAAATCAATGGGTATCGCTGTGCCATCGCAGTCATCCTGCACGCGTTAAGCGATTTTTTAAACCACGAATCTCACTAATCACAACAATTTTTCCACGCGGTCACACTGACGACATTTCAAGCTTGCCCCCGTGCAAGGGCATCGGCACAACATAAGGCATGACCAAGCAGCTCGACGACCTTTTTGCCTTCCTCCGTTTCCCCAGCATCTCAACCGACTCGAATCATGGCGCCGATGTCCGCGATTGCGCCGACTGGCTGGTGCAGAAGCTCAGCGGCATGGGCTTGGATGTCGAGTTGCACGAAACGGCGCGCCACCCCATCGTCATCGCACGCAACGAGCACCAGGCCGACAAAAAAACCTGCCTGATCTACGGTCACTACGATGTGCAGCCGGTCGATCCGGTCGAGCTCTGGGACTCTCCCCCGTTTGAACCGGAGATCCGTGACGGCAGAATCTGGGGGCGTGGATCGACCGATAACAAAGGCCAGATGCTGGCGCACATCCTTGGCGTCGAGGAAACCCTGCAAGAGGAAGGAGAACTTCCCGTGAACCTCATTTTCCTGTTTGAGGGTGAGGAGGAAATCGGCAGCCCCAGCCTCGTGCCGTTCCTCAAAAAACACCAACAAGAACTCGCCTGTGACGTCATCGCCGTTTCCGATACCGGCATGGTCGCCAAGGGCGTGCCGACCATGGGCTACGGATTGCGCGGCATCACCTGCTGCGAGGTCACGCTCAAGGGCCCGGCTGGCGACCTCCACTCCGGGGTCTACGGCGGCGCGGTGGCTAACCCCGCTACCGCGGTCGCCCGACTCGTGGCCTCCCTCCACGATGCCGACGGCAAGATTGCGATTGAAGGGTTTTATGACGACGTCCGCCCGCTCGAAGACTGGGAGCGCGCAATGTGGGCCCGGGTCCCCGGTGCCAGTGATGATGACATCCTCGCGATCACCGGATCAACCGCAACCTTCGGGGAGCCGGGCTACAGCTCTGCCGAGCGCCTCTGGGCTCGCCCCACCGCGGAGGTCAACGGCATCGGCGCAGGCTATCAGGGCGAGGGCTCGAAGACCGTGATCCCCGCCGAGGCCATGGCGAAATTCTCGTTCCGGCTCGTTCCCGACCAGGATCCCGAGGATATTTCCGCCAAGGTCAAAACCCATCTGGAAAAACATTGCCCGGAGGGGATCACCCTCGAAGTCGAGGTGGGCCATCACGGCAAACCCTACATCTGTGACCCCCACTCTGAAAATGGCAAAGCCGGACAGGTCGCGCTTGAACAGGCGTTTGGCATAGCCCCCGTGCTCATCCGCGAGGGTGGCTCCATCCCCATCATCCAGGATATGAAGGAAATCCTCGGCGTCGAGTCGATCATGCTGGGACTCGCGCTGCCCGATTGCCAGATCCACGCCCCCAACGAGAACTTCTACGTGGAAAACTTCGAGGGCGGCATTCGCTTGAATCGCGCCCTGCTCAAGCAGCTTGCCTAGCCCCGCTGGGCGATGTCCCGGACCCGCTGGGCGATTTCCCGGACCCGCAGGGCATTTTCCCGGACCCGCTGGGCGTTTTCCGGACCCGCCGGGCGTGTTCCCGGACCCGCTGGGTGCTTGCTAGCCCGACTTACAAGAGGCTGGAAACCTCTTCCACGCACCCTTGTGTGCATATACTATGGTCTCGGCGTGGTGATCGCCTTGGTGTAGTGATAGCTGTGCTTCTTCACCAGATCCTCACGCGAAATACCTGATTTTTTGGCCAGAGTAAGCCCGCGGTCGGTCAGCACCGTAATACTCACCTCGGCACCAACGATACGTCCGTTTTCGATCTCCGCTGATTTTGGCCCATCGGCTACGATCTTATTTCCTTTCAACCTGAATTCCTGATAGCCCCCATTGCCGTTCTGCATCATGGATACCCGCTCGATCTTGGTCACCGGGGTCGTTCCAGTCGTTGTATACTCCACCAAAAAAGTCAGCGTAAACTCATAGACGTTCTCCACGAGAAAATTTGCCGCGACCAGGTCCCTTGCCTCAAAGCCGTTCTGGTAAGCCGCCCGGAGATCCTCCACGGCGAGCAGACTGGCCGCCCCGTCCACGCCAAATGTTTCGTCGGGATTCACCAGGTGGCGATAGAGTGAAAACACCGCATGCCGCTCGTCGGAGGTGTCGCCGATCTGATCCCTGAAGGTGAGGCGATAACTAACGGCGGAAACGTCACCGCCCTTATCCACACCGTCCACACCGATCTCGCCATTGTAGCGGTCCGTAGCACCGGTAAAAAAGATGACCTGTGCTCGGTTGGCGATCTGCCCGTCCTTACTTGAAGGCCCGGTGGAATCGGTAATACCGGACTTCGAATCAACGCCGGAATACAACCATTCATAGGTATTGCCGTCCCTGCGCGATACCAGGCTTTCCAAATCCTTGGCAATGGTCTCAATGGCCTCTTTCGCCTGACGCGACGCCCGTATTTCGTTTCGGCTGTCGCGGTAGGTATCCATGGAAATACCTGTCATGTAGACAAGCACCCCGAGAAGCACCACGGTAATCGCCATCGATACGAGCAGTTCAATCAGGGTGAATCCCGGGCGGAAGTTCTGCAGTCTTTTGATTTTCATCTGTATTGAGATTAGTAAGGATTGGATAGACAGTCTAGCGGCGGATTGCCATGTTACGGGTGAACACGGGTTTGCCCGCGGAATCGGGATGCCCGTCACCATTGGAATCCGTGAGCTCAAACTGGCTATTCACGTAGCCATATATACTGCTCTTCAACACGTAATACTCAGCTTGGAAGGCAATCACCGCCTCGGGATAGTCCAGATGCGTCGT
>JARFRT010000206.1 GCA_029287105.1 Akkermansiaceae bacterium
ATACATGGACGAACGCGGCGAGGAAGAGCAGGGCGGCGAGCCCGGTATGGGTTACGAGGAACTTCGGCGCGGTTGGTGTCTTGGCTACGGTGATTTCCGGCAGCGCATGCTGGACAAGGCTGGGGAAGCATTGCAGAACAAAAAGAGGGAAAGCCTGTCGGGGGCGGCAGTGAGGGAGCACGGGGAGGTCGAGGCCGTCAGACTGCTGGACGAAGTCATCGGGAAACTCGGCATCAGCCCCGAATGGCTGATGCGGATGAACAAGTCGGCCCCCGAGAAGAGAGCCCTCGCCGCATGGCTTGCAGGACAGACGCTTGTGGGCACGGAGTGGATTGCACAAGTGCTGTGGATGGGGCATCGCAGCTCGGTTAGTCAGGCAAAGAAATGGGTGCGCGAGACCAGGGACGGGCGCAAGTGGCTGCTCAAGCTGAAGTAGTCCGGCGTCTCAACCCACAGCATGTACGGCTGGTAGCTAAAAAAGAAGCCCACCCCGGCCGGAACCGGGGCGAGCCAATGATGTGGATTTATTCGTAGGGGTCGTCGTGTTGAGGCCGACGAGTAACCCGGGTTTTCTAGCCCGCGAGTTCCACCTGCCCGTCGAAGAGGCCGTGCAGGGCTTGTCCACGTTTCACTGCCGTCTGCGGATTCACTGATTTATAATCCCTTGGTCCAGGGTTCAAGTCCCTGCGGCCCTACCTTATTCTGTAAGGGTTTGGTGGGAATGAAAGCCGGAACCAATCTCTTTACCGTGAAAAGCACCTTTTCCATTGAGGGAGGAGTGATTTTCCATAACGGATCACAAGTCAGCGTTACCCGGCAATGTTGAGATGGTAGCGAGTGTATTTGAGCTGGCCCGTTTTGGTCAGTGCGCCCTTGGCCACAAGGTCGTTGAGGTCGCGGGTGGCGGTAGTGCGCGGTGCGCCTGTGATGGAGATATAGTTCTCCGCACTGAGGCCTCCTTTGAAGCCATCAATGCCCTCGCGGAACATGCGCTCAATGACTTTTTCCTGACGTGGGTTCAGCTTGCCGCGCAAGCGGTCATAGAGCTTGGTTTTCTCGATAATAAACTCGATGCGCTTCCGGGTGTTGTCCTGAGCTTCCAGAATGGTTTCTGCAAAGTAGACAAGCCAGCCAGTGACATCGGTGTCCTTGTTGTAGCGTTCGAGTTTTTCGTAATACGCCTTTCGACTGCGCTCGATGGTGTAGGCCAGAGCGATGAGCGTCGGATGCCCAAGGCTTTGGGCGAGTGACTTCTCGGCAATGGCGCGTCCGATACGCCCGTTGCCGTCTTCGAAGGGGTGAATGGAAACGAAATACAAGTGAGCGATTCCGGCGCGAGCGAGTGCTGGCAGGAATTGGGGTTGTCCTTCGCGGCTTTGCTCGAAGAACTCGATGAAGGCATCCATTTCCGCAGTCATGCGGGATGAGGGTGGAGCCTCGAAATGCACCGTGGGATCATGTACTGCCCCGGAGACAACCTGCATCGGGTCGGTATGAGTCCGATACGCGCCGATGGTGCGAAGATCCTGACGGCCATTCATCAACATGCTGTGCCACTCGAAAAGGGTCTCGTGGGATAGCGGGGTGTCGAAGCTCTTGTAGAGATCGACCATCATGGCGGCGATGCCCTGTTCCGCCGGAGGAATCCGGCGGTGGTCGGATTGGATACCGAACTGCTTGCCGATGGAAGACCGCAAGCTGTCGCGATCCAGAATTTCCCCCTCGATCTTCGAGGTTTTCAAGGCTTCCTCGCTGATCAGCTCGACCTTGAGCCGATTCTTGTCGGCCTCGGAGACGTGCTTGAACGCCCCGAGGCTCTCGCCAGCAAGGCGCAAAAATTGCGCCTCCAGACCGTCCAAAGCCTTGCGGTCGTAGGTTAAATTGGGCCAATCGGCCTGCTGCCAGTTCCAAATCATGGGGAATACAATCCTTTTCTATGAACCACATTGGGCTAAAAAGTGGGTTATAGCAAGACGTTCTATGCACCATTTCCTCGCTTCGAAAGCGTGAAAATGGAGCGGTGAAGGTGCAAATCCCCGGTTTCTGCCCGCTCGGCCTGGGCTTTGCTCTGATCCGGTAGGCTCACCTTCCTCGGTCCGGGTCGAGGTTCCTCTCCGGCTTCGCTGTTACGCCTTCCTTGGAAGCCAATGGGCAAAGCCCTACCCATATCTAATTTATTAGATTGAGGGTGATTTGTAGAATTGTAGTGGACGCCATGGTGCGGAAACGCGCCACCGTAAGCATCCAACTTTGAAATCGCTGCCGGGTTCGAACTCACCGCGCTGCTGCCGTATGAGCATCGATGCCTCCTGCGTCAAATCTTGAATTGCATAAAAACTCTCTATCCGTACCGGATACCTACCACCAGACTGAACCTGCACGTCGCCGAGGACGAGTTCAAGGACAGCCGCCAGCGTCACAGCGCCGAGCGCGTCGCATACATCGTGTTCGAGTAAGTTTCCCATAGACACAAAGTAGCCCGTTGGGCTGCCACGTCGGAGCAGAGCTCACAGTGCTGCCCTCGCCATTTCGGCGGGGGCAGTTTTGCTGGATGATCCTAATGCCGCGCAAGGTTCAGATTGCCGGATATATTGAATGGAGTTTGCTTCGTAAGCGGTCGGGCATCGATCATGACTAAAATATCCTGCGCCTGAGTCGGGTAGTGTAGGTGTCATCGATATGGAATCTATCACACTGATTGAAAACGAAACTCCGCTTCTCCCCATCAAGACCGACCAGGCCGGATGGGCTGGTCTACTCCACTTTTGCCTGATGGGTCAAAAAACGTAAAGAGTCCCGCGAGGAACCTGTAGCCAAAAGTTCACCGTTGGTTACACTTGTTGAAATTGATCTGGCCGGTGCATCCCGGAGGGAACTCAGTATTGAACTTCCCCAGGGAGCCCGCATCCATCTCACTGAATCCGGGCAAGTCCCGCTGGCCGCGGCCTTGATCAAAACCCCGCCCAATAAACCGATGTTAACTTTCAACAATGGTCTCAGGGTTTATCTCGCGACTGAACCCTGTGACATGGAAGCGGCCTGATGTATGAAAAAACAAATAATAAACGAAAAAAAAGTATGTTATTGACGTATCAGAGTGTCTAATCCCCATTCATGAGTGCGAAGTGATGAAATTGATTGATTTGAACAAGCCGTTCCCGAGGAAGCCGGTGCCGGCCATGGTGCCTGCCGTGGTGGGGGTGGTTTTGGCTGCTTGCGGGCAGGTGCTGGCGCAGTCGACGCCCGACTACGACCTGGCTCCGGTCAGTTACAGCACCTCCAAGGATGACAACACGATCACGCGGTTGCAGTCGGCCATGGATGCGCAGAGGCGTGTGCTTCCCGGAAGTACGGCGGGGCAGATTTTAAGGGCCCTGCTGGATGAGTTGCAGATCCCGGTGTCCTCGCAGATGCTGGTTTTTTCCAAGACCAGTTTACAGCGTGAGTTGATATCGCCGGTCAATCCCCGGGCTGTTTACTTCAACCGTGATTTTTATGTGGGCTATGTCCCGGGAGGGGTGATTGAGGTGGTTGCCTGTGATGATGCCAAGGGGATGATGTTTTATAGTTTCGATCCCAACAAGCCTGTGGCCAAGCGGAAGTTCGTGCGTTCCCAGGAATGCATGACCTGTCATGCCAGCAGTAATACGATGGGGGTTCCCGGGCTGTTGGTGCGTTCCGTGTTTTCGGAAGAAGATGGGCAGCCGCTGCTGGCGTGGGGGTCGTCGCTGACGACGCCGGCGAGTCCTCTGTCGGAGCGTTGGGGGGGGTGGTATGTTACCGGCAACCATGGGAAAAGCGGGCATCGGGGCAATAAATGGGTGACCACCACGGAGGCGGGTCAGTATAAGTATTACAAGAGCCACGGCCAGAATGTCATGGATCTGTCCGTTTACTTCGACACGGAGAAGCACCTGACGGATACGAGTGACATCCTTGCCCTGATGGTGATGGAGCACCAGATTGAGGTGCACAATACCTTGGCGGCCGCCAAGATGGGATACGCTCGCCGGGTGTATTTGGGCAAGGCGATCAATGGGGGCGAGTATGACCTGAACTCGCCTGGAGCGCGCAAGATGCTGCAAGGTTACGTCGACTCGATTCTCAGGGTGCTGTTATTTGCGGATGAGGCAAAACTGCCGGAGGACGGCATCGAGGGGTCGGAGGATTTTCAACAAGCGTTTACCCGGCGGGGTGTGCGTCATGGCGGGCATTCGCTGAGGGACTTGCGGCTCGAGAAGCGGCTATTCAAGTACCGCTGCAGTTATATGATTTTCAGTGAGAGTTTCGACCAGTTGCCCGGTGCGATCAAGACGCGGGTGTTGACGAAGCTGCATCATCTGTTGACAGGCAAGGGGCGGGACTCGCGCTTGCCGGCATTGAGCGGCAGGGAGAAGGAGCGGATCCACGCGATTCTCTCCCACACACATCCGGCCTATCGGAAAGTGCTTGCCGGTCAGTCGGCGCCGTAAGCGCGATGGCGGGCTTGCCTGCGCCCTGTTATCCGGATCCTATTTGTTAGAGGCCTTTTCTCTTGGGCTCGTTGAACTCAAGGTAAGTGACACCGATGACCTTGTTGGTGCCGGTCTGGTACGTTTCGACATTCATTTTTTTAAGTGTCTGGACTTTGCCGACGTGCATGAGCTCGGTGACGTGGAAGCGTTTGATGAGTTGTCCCTTGCTGTTGTAGCCGGCGACCTGCATCAGGGCGCCGAATTTCTCGTGCACCCAGATGTAGACGAGGCTGTAGCGGCCGTCCTTACCCGGGTTGCGCAGCCGGATCTTGTGGCAGTTCTGCATTTTGATTTTTTCCTGGCCGACGATTTGGGCCTCCTTCCAGTAGAGGAAGCGGAGGGAGAGGTCCTCGTAGGTGACATCGCTGCCGAGGATGGCCTGGCCGATTTTTGCGGCGGGAAATGGCTTGGCCTTACCCTGCACAGTTTCAAAAAGTTTGGCCTGCCCTTCATTGAGCTGCATCAGGAAGCCACCCCATTTATTCCGGGTGAAAAACTGGAAGGAGATGTTTTTGCCCTTCATGGTGAGGGTCAGCGGGGTGCGTTTGCCGCTCTTGCGCAGGTGGCCTTCGAGTCGGTTGTTTTGCAGGGTGGCCCCGTGGCGCACGCCTTGCAGGAGCAGCTCGGCCGCCTCATCGGCATGGGTCCGGGGGGCGGCGCCGAGCACGCCGATGGCAATCAGGGCGGCACAGATGGCTGCGGGGGTCGTTTTTTTCATGCTGGCAAAATAACACTTCATGCCCAGGTAGACGGCAAGGACAAAAG
>JARFRT010000500.1 GCA_029287105.1 Akkermansiaceae bacterium
AGATGTGTATAAGAGACAGGGTGGTGGAGGAATCTCAAAAAGGAGTGGAGCGGGTGTACGCCACCGCGATTATCCCTAAAGTGGTCGGGCAATATGTGGATGCGAGTTTACCGAGGAAAAGGTCCTTGCAGGCGAAAAGAAACTCGATGCCTTATCGCAGTGTGGCGGAGTTTATGGCGGAGCGGTATCACACATCGGAGGATTTGTTAATTGCATTGAATGGTATCGAGGCAGTGCGAGGGGCCAAGGCACGGACGGCGATGCGGGTGCCGAATATTGAGCCGTTTAAAATCGAAGATCTGAAGGCTGGCCGGTCGTATGGGAAGCAAGACGCGCTAAGTGCGCGGCATATGGTGGTCGATACGGGGACCAAGCAAGTCTACATCTATCATCTGGTGGTGCCCAAGGTGGTGGACCGGACCGTGTCTGGTGAGGGTGACGGAACGGAGGAAGCTATTCAATTGAACGTTGTCAAACCGGTGCTCATTGCCAGTTTTCCGATCACGCCGGGCAAGACGCGTTTTATCCCCAAGGGATTCTGGAATTTGAAAAACAGCGTCGAGTTACCTGAATGGAGGTATGACAAAAAACTACTTGAAACGGGTGTCAGGGGGAAGGAGTCGCTGAGAATTCCACCTGGGCCGAACAATCCCGTCGGCATCATCTGGAATGGGCTGACAAAATCCGGCATCGGCATTCATGGAACCAACAATCCGCGTACCATAGGCAGGGCGAGAAGTGCCGGCTGTATCAGGCTCGCGAACTGGGATGCCGCGAGAATTCCGTCGTTAGTCAGGCCTGGAGCCGTCGTGGTCGTGAAGTAGTGGGGTCATTGGGGTGCATAAACGGGTATGTCCTGCGATAATCCCGCCATCCCGCGGCACACTCATCTCAAAAAGATGGGCATACAAGTGGGCAATGCTTTACAAGTTCGGCAAAGTCAGCGTAAATCCTTCAAATTTAGCACCACCCGATGCCCAAAGACCAAAGCATAAAAAAAATTCTGGTGATCGGCTCCGGCCCGATCGTGATTGGACAAGGATGTGAGTTTGACTACTCCGGCGTACAGGCCTGTAAGGCGCTGCGTGAGGAGGGTTATGAGGTCATCCTGGTCAACTCGAACCCTGCAACGATCATGACGGATCCGGAGTTTGCTCCGCGAACCTACATTGAGCCCATTACCCCGTCGGTGGTGGAGAAAATCATTGCCCGTGAGAGGCCGGACGCGTTGTTACCGACCCTTGGTGGCCAGACGGCGCTGAACACATCGATGGACCTTTATAAGTCCGGCGTCTTGGACAAGTATGCGGTGAAGATGATCGGGGCCAATGCCGATGCGATTGACAAGGGGGAGGATCGTCTCCGTTTCAAGGAAGCGATGCTCAAGATCGGATTGGATTTGCCGCAGAGTGGTGTTGCCCACAACATGGAGGATGCCAGGGTAATAAGCAAAGAAATCGGGCCGTTTCCTCAAATCATCCGGCCGGCATTTACCTTGGGTGGATCGGGTGGCGGCATTGCCTATAACAAGGAAGAGTTTGAGACGATCGTTGCGCGCGGCATTGATCTTTCGCCCGTGGACGAAGTGCTCATCGAAGAAAGTTTGTTAGGTTGGAAAGAGTATGAAATGGAAGTCATGCGAGATCGGGCCGATAACTGTGTGGTTATCTGTTCGATTGAGAACCTTGATCCCATGGGTGTGCATACCGGGGACTCCATTACGGTGGCACCCGCGCAGACGCTCACAGACAGGGAATACCAGATCATGCGGGATGCGTCCTTTGCGTGTATCAGGGAGATCGGTGTGGAAACCGGAGGATCTAACATCCAGTTTTCGGTTAACCCGGCGGATGGTCGATGTATTATCATTGAAATGAATCCGCGCGTCTCGAGATCATCTGCGCTGGCTTCGAAGGCGACCGGATTCCCGATTGCGAAGATTGCGGCGAAGCTTGCGGTTGGCTATACGCTGGATGAGTTACCCAATGACATTACGCGTGAGACGCCTGCCTCGTTTGAGCCTACGATTGATTATGTGGTGACCAAGTTACCGCGATTTACCTTTGAGAAATTCCCGACGGCTGACCCGGTGTTAACGACGCAGATGAAGTCGGTGGGGGAGGCCATGGCGATTGGGCGCACGTTCAAGGAATCGATGCAGAAGGCGCTCAGGTCGTTGGAGACGGGCAGGTTTGGATTTGGCCTGGATGGCAAGGGCAGTGAAAACCCGAGTTATGAAGACATTGAGCGCAAGTTACACGTACCGAATGCCGAGAGAATATTCTGGTTGAAGACCGCCTTTGATAATGGCTGGACGGTTGATGATGTACAGGAAGCGACATCGATTGACCCCTGGTTCCTTGAGCAGTTGAAACAGATTGCGGATGAGGGTGCCCATCTTGCCGAGATGGATCTGCGCAAGGCAAAGCGTCTTGGATTTTCCGATCATCAGATTGCGCTCAGCAAAGGTATCAGTCACGACGAGGTTCGAGCTCTACGCAAAAAGGAGGGGGTTATTCCGACCTATCGGCTGGTCGACACGTGTGCCGCCGAGTTTGAAGCCCACACCCCGTATTACTATTCCACCTATGGGGACGAGAATGAAGCGCGCGAAACGGATCAGAAGAAGATTGTCATCCTGGGCGGCGGTCCTAACAGGATTGGCCAAGGCATTGAATTTGACTATTGCTGTGTGCACGCGGCCTTCGCGTTGAAGGAGCTTGGCTAAGAAACCGTGCTGGTCAACTCCCACCCGGAAACTGTCTCTACGGACTCTGATACCAGTGACAAACATTACGTTGAGCCGTTGACATTGGAGGATGTGCTTTACATCTGCGACCAGGAAAAGCCTGATGGAGTAATTGTGCAGTTTGGTGGACAGACGCCACTGAATCTAGCAGCTGATCTTAAGCGTCACGGTGTTCCGATCATTGGCACATCCCCCGAGTCGATCGAGCTTGCCGAGGATCGCAAGTTTTTCTCTGCCCTACTCGACAGAATCGGTTTGAAGCAAGCCGAAGCCGGAACTGCCATTAGTGCGGAAGAGGCGGTCGTGGTTGCTGAAAGAATCGGATACCCGGTTCTTGTCAGGCCGTCATTTGTTCTTGGTGGTCGTGCCATGATGATCGTTTACAACAATGAAGATCTGACACGTTACATGAATGAAGCGGTGGATGTATCGCCGGACAGGCCGGTATTGGTGGACCGATTCCTTGAAGCGGCTGTCGAGGTGGATGTCGATTGTATTTCTGATGGCGAGACATCGGTGGTGGGTGCTATCATGCAGCACATCGAGCAGGCTGGCATTCACTCGGGTGATTCGGCCTGTGTGATCCCCGCGTTTTCGCTCTCTGATTCCATCAAGAAGCAGATTCTGGTAGCGGCAAAGGATCTGGCGCGTGAGCTCGAGGTGCGGGGCCTGATGAACATTCAGTTTGCGGTGAAGGATGAGGAGTTGTATGTGATCGAAGTCAACCCACGTGCGTCGCGCACGGTGCCATTTGTTTCCAAATCCATTGGGATACCCCTGGCAAAACTGGCGGCGAAGATCATGGTTGGCAAGACACTCAAGGAGCTTGGCTTCACGGAAGAAGTGTTGCCGACACATCACTGTGTGAAAGAAGCTGTTTTCCCGTGGCCTCGTTTCCCCGGTATTGATATCGTGCTTGGCCCTGAGATGAAATCGACCGGCGAAGTGATGGGAATTGATCAGGACATGGGGATGGCCTACGCCAAGGCACAGATCAGTGCGTTTAATCCGTTACCCACGGGTGGCAACGTTTTCTTCTCGGTCAATGATCGTGACAAGGAGCGTGCTGTGCCGGTCGCGCGTGAATTGACGGATTTGGGATTTTCGATTTATGCGACGGGTGGCACCTACCGGCGCTTCAAGGATGAGGGTATTCTGGTGAACCGCCTCTACAAGCTTGCCGAGCGCAAACGTCCGAATGTCATGGATATGATGAAAAACGGCGAGATTAACTTTATCATCAACACCCCGAGTGGTCATGAAGCCCGCGAGGACGAAGTGACCATCCGCTCTGGGGCGGTGGCCAACAAGATTTCCCACTGCACGAATCTATCGGCGGCCGAAGCGTCTATCCTTGGTATTCGATCGCTGCAGGAGAACGAGTTAAAGGTTACGACACTGCAGGAGTATCACCGCGACAGCGAGTGATTGTGAATGAGCGTCCCCTCTGAACGGATCAGCCCGCACACCGCCCCAGCCATGTCGGGCCCATAGCGGGGCTTATTAAGTCGGCTGCCTGGCCGCGGAGTTCTGGCTGCCCGGTTGATTGGGATGCCTATTCGGAAACACCTGGTCCCATAGTGGTGCGGGTGGTTTCCGAGGTTTTTGTCTCCTGGGTCTCTGCTGACTCGGTCGATTCGAGTTCAATACCCTCCGCCGCCGCGAAATCGGCGAGTGCCATTTCTGCGAGGGCTTCTGATTCGGCGGCCTGGATATTGATGTCGCCCATATCCATGGAGTCTTTGGCGACGCGGGCACGACCAGCGGCTTTGTCGCGTTCGTCGGAAACCATTTCCTCGAGGCGGTTCAGCGTATCTCCGGACCCACCGATTTCAGAGATCATACCGGATGCCATTTCGTTGAGGTCTGCCATGGCTTTTTTCACCTTCATATCATCGATATTGCGGGCGAGTTCCTCAATTTTCTTTTTTGCGGTTTTGACGCTGACATCGCGTGCTTTCACGAGTTCCTTGTAACGGATCTCGGCTGCTTCGAGTTGTTGTACCATTTCGTCATGTTCGGAGTCGACGCTTTGCAGTTTCATCGCGAGTTCCCCGGCGAGTTTACGGTTACCGGCTTTGAGGTTGGCGGTTGTTTTGGCGCGCAGTTCGGTTTCCTCCTTATCGAGTTTCTTCGTTTGCGAGATGAGTTTTTCAACGAGGGCTGCGTGAGTTGCGAGTCCTTGATTGAATTGGGATATTTGTTCTCGCAGGTTTTCTTTTTCGACATCCAGAAGCGCCTCCGGGTTACGTTTTTCGATACCGCCGATGAACAGGCCCAGAAAGCCTTTGATTAGATTGCCGATGCGTTTGAACATGATGAGTTGGGTTGATTCGAGTGAATGATGCCGAAAAAGTCGCGAAACCGCAAGTATAAGAGCATCGGGATATTATAATACCGGGGGAGTAATCAGGGCACGCAGTAAAATATCGTTACCGATACGGGTATATTCCTGGTGATGCAGGTGAGTATCGTTAGGCAAACCGGCAAATGCCGCATCCGGCCCACCACTAAGCATCGGGGCATAAAAGAGTGCAACTTCATCAGCGAGGCCGGCCTCCAGGAAGGCAGCCATGAGCGTGCCGCCGGCTTCCACCAGGACGCTAATACAGTCGGCATCAGCGAGTGTTTTCATGGCAGCCATCAAATCACCATTTTCCTGCACCAGGGTGCGATCCGAGTAGGCGTCGTTAAAAAGTTGAGCCGTTTCAGGTAATGCTGCTCGGTTTCCACGGGTGATGACCATTCGCAGCGGTTGTTGTTTTTGCCGAAGCTGTTCAGCCGCGATGGATCGTAATGTAAGCGCGGGGTCATCGATACGCAGGGTATTTCCACCGGTGACAATTGCGTCTGACTCGAAGCGAAGCTGTTGTACATAAGCTCTTGATTCGGGTGAGGTAAGCCACTGGCTTTCTCCGGGTGGGCGGGTGATGCGACCATCCAGGCTCATCGCGGATTTAAGCGTCACCCAGGGTAGGCCGGTGGTTTGTCTTTTGGCAAACGCGCGGATAAGTGATTGGCATTCGGCTTTGCCAATACCTGTGGACACCGCGATATGCATCGATTCCAGAAGTGTTTGTGCACGCCCGGCATGATCTGGATTCGGATCTTCCGCACCATAGACAACGCGGATAATACCCGCCGTGGTAATGGCCTCGGTGCAGGGTGGAGTACGACCGTGGCTAGAACACGGTTCCAGGGTGATATAGATCGTGGCTCCGCTCAGGTCCTCGGGAGAATGACGGCGCAGAGTGTCCGCAATGGCCTCGCGCTCGGCGTGAGGCTTTCCCGCTTGGGTATGCCATCCCTTGCCCAGTAGCTTGTTGTCCTTGACGATTACGGCTCCTACAGGTGGATTGGGTGAGGTAAGACCCACGCCCTTGCGTGCTTCCGCTATCGCAAGCTGCATCCATTTCTCATCGGCCGTCATGTGGAGGTTTTAACGACACCCATTAAAAAATCAAGCTGTGAACAAGGCAGCCAAGGATGGGGATAAGCTGTGAGTAGCCTGTATTCTTCTATTTCAGGTGACCGAACTATGTCGATTCATCCTGATCTGTGCCGTGGTCATACCCATGTTATCCATTCCGTGGAACACGTGCACACACTGTGTGAAACACAACTTCCCCCGTGTTATTCACATGAAGAAGAAGAAGAATATTTGAAACGATTAAAAAAGAAATCATCTACACCGTGAACAACTGCAGGGTAATCAACGCGGATCTGGGATTTTATGACTCGCTGCTTGACCAATTGATTCAGATATGGACTCATATCGGTAACCGATAACTTAAAAAAAGCACGAAAACATGAAAAATAATGATGACTTATTGCATACCGAAAAGATTCTAGCCGACCGTAAAACGTTCTACCTGGATCTCAAGGAGAACGCACGGGGTAAGGTGGTTAAAATCACAGAAGAAGTGTCAGGTAATCGTGACACGATAATGGTGCCTGCTGAAGTACTGGGTGATTTCATTGATGCACTGACTGATATTCAGGCGACAGCGAATGGAGAATAGCGTGGGTAGTGGACCGGGGAAGCTGCGTGATGTTTTACCGCTCCAAGCTAGGGCGTTGACTAATCTTTGCTGAGTTCCCAGCGAGTATGCCAATCCGCGGGTAAACGGTTTGGTTTTCCCTGCGGCATTTGGACAAGAGCCAGTGATTGCCGGCAGGTGACGAGCGGAGTGGCGTCCCCCTCACGCGTCATTACGAATGAACACCAGAACCGAACACGCTCGAGTTTTTCCAATGTCCCACGAATGACAAGCTTGTCGCCGAGTTTCGCGGGTTGTCGGTAATCGATTTCGGTTCTGAGTACCACGGGGTAGATCTGGGTTCTTCCCATTTCGGACAGGTTCATCCCCATTTGTGAAGCGAGGTGGGTCCGGCAGGTTTCGATCATACGTAGGTAGGCGATGTTGTGTACGACGCCACCGCAGTCGGTGTCAAAAAACATTACCTCCTCTTGACTTGTGAATTCAGGTATCTGCATGCGTTGATCAAAGGTGTGGGTTTGAAAAATTCAAGTCTGGTATTTGGTTTGTGCTTTTTTTAGTTTGTGCCCGTGAGTACGTCAGATCAAAAGCAAGCTTCCCGGTATTCCATGGATGTTGCTACTGTGTTGCCGTCGCTTGATCAACCTGGTTGGCGTGGATGGCTGAGAGACAGCTTGAATTTTTTGTTAGGTTTACACCAGCCTTATCATATTTTTCAGGGCGCTCTGGAAAAAAGGCCAACAAATGTATTTCTAGGCGTACTGGAGGAAATGAAGATGGTGATGGATCACGGACCCCTGGATGGGAAAATACCGGCATCCGGAGGAGCTGTGATGATTGCCAATCACCCGTTTGGAGGTGCGGATGCTATTGCGCTCAGTGCGTTTTGTATCCGAAAACGTCCAGACACCAAGATTTTGGCGAATGCAGTCACTGCCGAGCTGCCAGGGGCAGAAAAATGGATGATACCGCTTCAGATTCTGGGTCAAGATGGCGCGATACGTTCAAACCGGGCTGCGATGAAAGAAGCGTTCACGCATCTTAGGTCAGGCGGCGTTTTGGTGGTTTTCCCGTCGGGCGCAGTATCCCGTTGGCGAAACGATCTTGCACGTGTCGCGGACCCTGAGTGGTCGCAGCACGTGGCACGACTGGCGACCAAAACCGGGGCGCCTGTGGTGCCGGTGAAGTTTTTTGACCGGAATCCGGATTGGTATGAGGTTCTGGGCGCACTGCATCCGATCATGCACACGGCGATGATTGTGCGCGTGTTTTTGGGTTCCAGAGGTCGGACAATCCGTTTTCGCGGGGGAGAGAGGATCGAGGCGGATGTATTGCAGAAGTTTGCTAATACAGTGGATGCGACGGATTATTTGAGGAATGCGGTGGACGCAATTGGAGAACCGTAACGGTCGGTAATTGCGTAGCTGGAAAAGTTTGTCTTGGTTGCTGTTATAGTTTGACTTGTCCAACGCGATATACTGCGGCATGCTGTGGACCATGAAGAGGAAGATAGCATCACGATCAGTGAACACGGCGCGACTGGTGTACCTGGTTGTTTGTGAGCTGGCGGGTGCGGCAATTGCCAATCATACAGGCGGGCCTGATAAAATCTGGATGGGTATTGTGGGGGGCCTTATTGTGGCCGGATTTTTCATCATGGTGGAATCTTTGATGAAGCAATTTTCGTTGCGTGGGTTTTCCAATGCCATTGTCGGTTTACTGATTGGGGTGTTTTGTGCGTGGTTACTCACCCGGGGAGTCGTGCAGCTCTTGGAGGTCACACTTTCTGAAAGCGTCGAGCATATTGGTGCGGTGATCATGACCGTGCATGTTACCCTGTATGCGAGTCTGGGGTTTCTTGGCGCCGTGCTGGCACTTCGCAGTGGCAAGGATGATTTTTCACTGTTGATCCCCTACGTTCGTTTTCGTAAGGAAGCGACACCCGGACCTCCACTGCTGCTGGATACACACGTGATTACCGACAGCCGGCTTTATGGTGTGTTGAATGCGGGTTTTATCGAAGGGAAACTGGTTGTCCCACGCTTTGTGCTGGAAGAGTTACACATCATGGCGAACTCACCCTCGTCATCCAGACGCGCACGTGGCCAGCGTGGGTTGGAAACACTTGAGAAGTTCCAGACAAACGATCAATTCCGGATCACCATTCATGATTCTGAAAGCAGTAATGGTTCCGACACGCACGATGCGCGCCTGATGCATTCTTGCCGGTTGCTATCCGCCAGATTGTTGACCACCGATGAAAACTTGACCAAGGCGGCGCGTCTTCAGGGCGTGACGGTGCTTAATATCAATGATTTAAACCAGGCGTTGAAGCCGAAAATCGCGGTCGGGGAGCGTATTCGCCTGCCATTGGTTCGGGCGGGACGTGACGAGCACCAGGCGGTTGGTTATCTCCCTGACGGCTCGATGATTGTGGTGAACAATGCCGTGACCAAGATCAATACAACCCAGGATGTCACTGTGATCAGCACCTTGGAAACCGAGGCCGGAACCATGGTCTTTTCCGAGCTGTTTGAGCATGATGAGCGATAAATCATGTAGGCGAAAGAAAAACGGACAATGGATGTTCTAATGAGACGATGAAGGGACTTATCGAAGCAAACGTTCATTACCTTAAGCAGGCCGCCGAGCTTGTCGACAGGCTGAACGACGGATTTTACGCCCGCAGTGAACCGATCTTCTACAATTCGACCATTGGCGGTCACCTGAGGCATTGTCTTGAACATTACGAATCGTTCACACAAGGGCTTTTGCAGGGAAGGGTTGATTATGACGTTCGTCATCGCGACGAGATGGTTGAAAACAGAACTCAAGTTGCGCACGAAAGGATTGGTACGGTCATAGCCGAACTGCTTGCCATCGAAGCACAAGGGGTGGTCGATGCCATCCCGATTCAGGGCAAGCAATTGTTGGTGAAAATGGATTGCGGTGGCCCCCGGGAATGCGGCGAAGCACCGGGAACCGTCGCGGAGGAGGCTATGTGGCAGGTTTCGAGTGTCGGTCGCGAACTACAGTTTTTGGTCAGTCACACCGTGCACCACTTTGCCATGATACGAGGAATTTGCCAAAGTGCGGGAGAGGAGCTGAATGAAAATTTTGGTATGGCTCCCTCGACCTTGCGCCACCGGAAGCAGTGCATCCGGTCTCCTGCCTCAGGTTCCAACAGTGGTTTTTTAGGATAATAGAGCATCGATTAAATCGATGCTATAACCTCATTTATCAACGAGACACCGAGGAAAATTTAAGATAGAATGCACGTGCGATGAAAAGATCGACCAGCATCGGCGCAGTGG
>JARFRT010000521.1 GCA_029287105.1 Akkermansiaceae bacterium
TCTTGTCCACCGGCAACCTAAGTCACTCATGCACGACTAATCCATAAGGCGTGATAGTGGACCAGATTGCCTCGCCCACTCGGCTATGCTGGTAGGCAGCCCTCCTCCTTCCTCCTACGCTAAAACTACGGCGGACAGGCTGTCGGGCAGGAATGAAATCGTGCGTTGTCCACCCTTCACAAATAATAACGATTTCATGTAATCTACGTGGACGGCGACAATCTGAGCAACGGCGTCGAAGCCTGGTTCGGCTCCCACCCCGGGCAGTTCAACTCTGGCTTGGCTAACATTTCCAGCAACGGCCTCATCACCACCTTCACCCATCCGCAGAACGCATCCCCCCCCGACGACCTGACCGGCCGCTACGAGTGGTCCCCCAACCTCACCCACTGGTATCTCAGCGGCACCGGCCCTGCCGGAGGTGCCACCGTCACATTTTCCGCCACCACCACCGGCACCACCACCACAGTCACCGCGACAGCATCTGCTAGTGAGGGGACGGAAAGAATTTTCCTCCGCGCCGGGGTGAGTCAGGATTAGATTTAAAATACCCTGTGAAACAGGCTACTTCACTTATCCTCCGCTGTGGACAAGAGTGTCCACACTCCCTATCCCCCGCTTCGCGGGCCGAAGGCAAAGGAGGGGGGACACTCCTGTCGCCCGGCAACCCAAGCCACTCATGTATGGATACTCCACATGGGTAGATAGTGGACAAGAGTGTCCACTCTCCCTACTCCAGCTTCATTGAAAGTGATTCCTACAGCTTCGCTGCGGCGGCATCTTTCAATGCGCCCGCCTTGTCGCGTTCCGGGGCTGCGCCACGTGCCTGGTCCGGCTTCCCGCCACCCTTGCCACCGGCGATCGGGCCAAGCTCCTGGATGAGTTTTCCGGCCATCAGCCCGCCCGCCTGCGCGTCGGCACCGCAGTAGGCACCGAGGTGCAGTCGCTCGCCGTCGTCGACGATTAAAAACGCGGCGCCGCCGAATTGTTTTTTCTTCAGGCCGTTCATCAGCTCCTGCAAAAGATTGGCAGGCCCCTCGAACACCTCGGCAATGTTGCCTCCATTTTCCAGCAGCCGAGCAAGTGCTTCGTCAGCCATCGCGGCGGCGGCTCCGGCCTGGGCTTTTTTGAGTTTTTTCTCGGCGCTGATCCCGGCTTCACGCAGCGAGGCGATGTGGGCGTGGTAGCGTTTATACGTGCTGTTGATCAGGTTGAAATCGCCTCCCTCCATCAGCAGAGCCCCCATGATGTGAGGAAACTGCGGGTGTTCCACCGGCACCTCCCCGGTGGCCTGCAGGGCCTTGTTGGCTTTGTCCAGCTTGGTCCGAAGATCCTTGCCGGCCGCATCGCTTTTTTCGATCTCCTCGCGCATCCAGTTCCATGCGGAGCTACCGCAAACGGCTTCGATCCGACGGATGCCGGATGCGATCGCCCCTTCCGATTTGATTTTGAAAATGCCGATGTCCCGGGTATTGCGCACATGGGTGCCACCGCACAGCTCCATCGAGTAGCCATTCAACTTCCCGGCCTCACCCCCGACCTGCACCACGCGGACGACCTCACCGTACTTGTCGCCGAAAAATTGCTGGATGTCCTTGCGTCCCTGGATGTCAGCGTGCTTGACCTCCGTCCATGAGACCGGATCGGCCGCACTGATCCAGCCGTTGACCCTTTCCTCAATGGCCTCGAGTTTTTCTGCGGAAACGGCTCCCGAGTTGAAGTCGAACCGGAGACGGTTCCGGCTCACCAACGACCCTTGCTGGGATGCGTCCTCGGAAATGACTTCATGGAGCGCCAGGTGCAGCAGGTGCGTGGCGGTGTGGTGCGCCTCAATCGGACGACGGCGCTCGGTTTCCAAGCTCAGCGTCACGGTATCGCCCACGATGATGTTGGCGGAGAGGTCGATCGCATGCGCACGGGCACTGCCAAGCTGCTGCGCCGCAGCGACGTGAAAAGTTTCACCGTCGTGGGTAAGCGTCCCCTGGTCGCCGTGCTGACCACCCATTTCGGCGTAGAATGGTGTCTTGTCGGTAATGACTAACAGGTGGCCAGGCTGCTGGTGGATCTCCAGCACCTTGGCCTCGGTGACATCCTCCTCAAAGCCAGTGAACTCGGTGGTGGCCTCGGTGGCAATATCGGCGGCGCGGATCAGTTCACGGGTATGATGTTTGCGTCCCTCCTCGCGCTGTCTCTCCATCAGCTCTTTGAACTTGTCCATATCGACATGCAACCCGCGCTCTTCACAAAGAAGCTCGGTGAGGTCGATGGGGAAGCCAAAGGTGTCGTAAAGTTGGAAGGCAAAGGCGCCGTCGAGTTCGGAGCCGCCCTCGGCCACCTTTTCCTCGAACTTGGCCAGGCCCCGGTCGAGGGTTTCGTTGAAGCTTGTTTCCTCACGTTGCAGGTTCTCTTTAATCGCCTGCTGACGCTCCTTGAGCTCGGGGAAAACGCCGGACATCTGGTCGACCAGGGTATCCACCAACTCGGCCATAAACGGAGTCTCACCGGTGAAACCGAGGGTCCGCCCGTAGCGGACGGCACGGCGCAGGATCCGGCGCAACACATAGTTGCGCCCGTTGTTTCCGAGCAAAATTCCGTCGGCCAACGAAAAGGAAAGTGTCCGGATGTGGTCGGCAATCACGCGGAAGGCAATGGCCTCCTTGACCTCGTCTGAGATTGTCGACTTATCTGCCTCAACCGAGTCGGGGTAGATATCGACATATTTCTTACCACTGAGATCCTCGAGTTTCCTGAAGATCGGTTGGAAAACATCGGTGGCGTAATTGGTCGGTTTCCTGGAGAAATCCTTGAAGCCGTCGGTGCCCTGCATGATCGAAACCGCACGCTCGAATCCCATCCCGGTATCGACGTGTTTGGCGGGAAGGTCGCGGAACGTACCATCGGCCTCGGCATTGTATTGGATGAACACCAGATTCCAGATCTCGATACAGAGGTCCGAGTCCATGTTGACGAGTTTGCCATCGGTGTCGCCGTCCGGGGTGAGGTCGACATGAAGCTCGGAACAGGGGCCGCACGGCCCGGTCTCACCCATCATCCAGAAGTTGTCCTTGACGTTGCCATTCACAATCTGACGTTTCGGATCGAGCCCTTTCTTTTCGAACAGGGCTGCCCAAAAATCATAAGCCTCCTGATCGAACTGTCCGGGATCGCCTTCGCCGGGCATGTAGACGGTTGCGTAGAGCCGGTCGGCGGGAAAACCCCATCGCTCGACCACCAACTCCCAGGCCCAGTCGATGGCCTCCTTTTTGAAGTAATCCCCAAACGACCAGTTTCCCAGCATCTCGAACATGGTGTGGTGGTAGGTGTCGTAACCGACATCCTCGAGGTCGTTGTGCTTGCCGCCCGCACGAATGCACTTCTGGGTATCGGTAGCACGCGGAGGGCTGTAGGGAGCCTTTTCAGTCCCCAGGAAATACGGCACAAACTGGTTCATCCCCGCATTGGTAAACAACAAGCCGGGGCTCTGCGGCATCAGCGAGGCCGAGGGCACGGCGGTGTGTTGCTTCTCTTGAAAAAAATCGAGAAAACTTTGGCGGATTTCAGCAGCGGTCATCTTGGCAATGGGGGGTGGTGAATTTTGAATGGTGAAACGGGTTCACCGGAAGGCTGCTGATACGGGAAGATCGCCGTCAAGTAAAGCACAGAGGGGTGCGACTCTAGCCGTCACCGTGCAACCGCACGAGCTGTGACCGGACGAGCTCGGTCCATGCTACCGCCTCGGTGGCGTACGCGAAAAGCGGCGCGCGCTCGGCAATCTGGGATTTCAGCTTGCCGTAAAACACACCGTCCGATGCACAACGCAACAGAAGATCGGCAAGGGCCCGGGCGTCGCCACTGGGGAAAAACCCCGCATAGCCGTCACCAAGCATACCGATGTTTCCTCGGATCCGGCTGGCGACCACGGGCAAGCCTAGGCTGATGGCTTCACAAATGGCGTTGGCACCCCCCTCTTCGGTCGAGGTGTTGAGCAGCAGGTCGGCGCCCTCCATTTTCTGCAGCAGCACGGTGTGATCAACCTTCCCCGCCCACTCAAAATTGCTGAGCTCAGCACTCGCACGGCGCATCTCATGCGCGATGTCACCCGTGGCATCGCCATACGAGGCAACGGCAATTCCCGGATGCCCGCAAAGCTGCCGACAAGCATCCACGGCAAGCCGCGGGTTTTTTTCAATCCGTAAGTTACCCGCCATCATCACCTGGAAGGATCGCTCCCCGCCCTCCCCCCTCTCCGCGTCAGGTCGATGCAGGATTCCGCCGGGAAGAATAACGCTGGGATGGATGACACGGCACTTCCCCCGCAGGTGCCCAGGGACCGATTGTAATTCCGCTTCGTGGAGGACGACCAGCACCTCCGCCAGATCCATCGTCCGCCGGGTCGGCGAGGCCGGGTCCTCCACTTCAACATGGTTGATATCCGTCCCGGTAAGGATGACAATCACCGGCTTACCCGGGTGCCCGGACTTGTAGGCCGCGACGGCGTCGGCACTCCGCCGCGCATTCAGGGCAATCATGCAAGCCGCATCACCGCCCCGGTAAAACTCCGTTTCCATGAGCACCCCCAGCCCACTCTCGGTGAGGATTTTCTCCAACCGGTCCGCCGTCACCGAGTTCCCCTGGCTGGCTTGCCGGGCAAAGGGGGAGTGAATAAGAACTTCAATCATCGGTGTCGGACACGACTCTAATGGCCTAAACGGGACTGTGAAGCGCAAATCATGACTCAGCCGCCAATCCGGTCGACCGGCACAAACGCCGCCATGCCATAATATGCGTAGTCATAAACCGAAAACGCCGAGACAGTTTAACAATTATTCATATGATGTATTCAACGATTAACGAAATGAACAGAGAAGCACTAGGGGAGATCAAGGAGCAGTTCGACAACAACCGAGTGGTGTGTGAAAAGGTGGTTGGTTTGTTTCACCTGCTGTCGAACAAACCACGATTCCGCATTGTCTGCATGTTGATGCACGGCGAGGCCTGTGTGCAGGATATTGCCTTTGTCATCTCAGGCGGGAAAATGTCTAACATATCCCAACAGCTTAAAATGCTCCGGCTCAGCGGGGTGGTCAAAAAAAGGAGGGAGGGAAAGCAGCTTCTCTACTCCATCGCCGATGAAAAGGTCGCGCGCCTGGTCAAGTTTCTCCGTACAGAATTTTTAGAGGATCAACCCCTCAGCAACTATACAAAACCATGAAAAACATCGTAATCCTGGGTGCTGGCACTGCCGGCACCATGATGGCAAACCATCTGCGGAAGCGCATTGACCGGAATGAGTGGGCGATCACCATCGTCGACAAAGAAGCGGAGCATTATTACCAACCCGGGTTTCTCTTTAGGCCCTTTGGTATTTATTCAGAAAAGGACATCGTGAAGCCAAAGCGCAAGTTTATAGGCAAGGGGGTCAATTACAAGGAGGCCACCATTGATAAGATCGAGGCCGATTCCAACCAAGTCC
>JARFRT010000577.1 GCA_029287105.1 Akkermansiaceae bacterium
AGATGTGTATAAGAGACAGGTTTCACGTCAACCCTAACTCCTTTAACACGTATATCCAGGCACGCAGACTTAGTGACAAAGCTCAAATCGCCGCAGGCTGGGAAATCCAGTACATGACTCGTTACACCTTCACCCTTCCTGATGTCGAGGTGAACCGCCTCAAGGCTCCTCCACCACCTGATCCCCATGCAAAACCCAAGCCACCCCACATTGGCCCTAAGTTGGACTAGGTCGAATCATCCAACGAGGATGCCCTGAGCTCCGTAACGATGGGCTTGCAGCCATCGTGCCCGCACGCGTGAATCGCCCTTGAAACGACCAAGGGTGAAGGCCCTTCGCTGCGAAAAAACCTTCGAACTCGTTAGGTTTCAGGCCGTTATTTACGGTTCTTCTTTCTTTTCCGGGGTGTCTTTTTAGCCGACAAATCGTATTCCGGATTCAGCGTGGTGGGGATGGGTGCCTTGGTTTTGGCTTGCCAGCTGTCGAGTTCGGCGCGCAGACGGGCGGCGAGTTCGGGCATGGTGGCGGCGAGATTTTTCTGTTCCCCCGGGTCGTCCTTCAGGTGATAGAGCCCGATTGTGTTGTCCTCGTGGAACTCGATGAGTTTGTAGTCGCCCCGGCGCATTGACGACGAGGGAAACCCGCGCCAGCTGTAGGTCCTGCCGCCGGGCAGGTCGATGGTGAGGCCGAGTCCCTGGAGGTAGAGCGGGTAGTGCCAGAAGATGCTGCGGTCGCCGATGGGCTTGCCGTGGAAGAGCGGCGAGACGTCGGTGCCGTCGACGGGTTGGCTGGTGGGAAGTTGGGCGCTGGCCAGGCTGGCGAAGGTGGGCAGGAAGTCGACGCTGGTGATTGGGGTGTCACAGGTTGACTTTGCCTTGATCGTTCCGGTCCAGCGCATGCAGGTGGGAATACGGACGCCGCCTTCAAACAATGAGCCTTTGCAGCCCCGCAGTGGGGCGAGTTGGGAGACGGTGTCCAGACCGCCGTTGTCGCTGGTGAATATGATCAGGGTGTTGTTGCCGATACCGAGTTCGTCGACCTTGGCAACAACCCGCCCGACCGAGGTATCGACCGCCTCGAGCATGGCGGCGTAGACCGGGTTGAAGTTCTGGCGTTTGCCAGCGGGGATGCCGTCTAACTTTTCCCGGTATTTTTCAACCACCGCATTGCGGGCGCGGTGTGGAACATGCACATCCCAGTGGCTCAGGTAGAGAAAAAACGGCCCATCCCGGTTCTGCTCGATAAACCGGAGGGCTCGGTCGGTGAGTTGCTCGGCAACATCGATGTTGCCATAAAAGTTATCTTTTTTTCCGTCTTTCCCATCGGGCGAGCTGAGGTCGAATCCTTGGGTATCCACGCCGAGATGCCACTTCCCGAGGCGGGCGGACGTGTATCCAGCGGACTTGAGCACCTCCGGGATACAGATGAATTTAGGATCGAGCGAGGTCGTGATATCAAACTGGGCGGCCGCCTTGGCCGCCAATTCCTTGTCCCTGCGCTCCCTCGCCGGCACCAGCAGTTTCATGTACTTCGGATTCCCTTTGGATGACCCGCTGGGTTGATAGATGTGGTGGCGCGGCGTGTAGGTCCCGGTCAGCAGGCACCCACGTGTCGGCGCGCAGTTCGGTCCACCGGAATAGGCGGAGGTAAACGACATGCCGCTGTGCGCCAGTTGATTGATATGCGGGGTCTCAAAAAATTCGGCCCCGGCATAGCCGACGTCCTTCCAGCCGAGGTCATCGGCCATGATGAAGATGATGTTGGGCTTCTTGTTTTCGGCGGAGGCCAGGGGCAATTGCGCGAGGACGACGGCGCCGACAAGGAGGGACAGGTATTTCATAATAGGATGGGATGAAGTTTGTTGGATGTTCCGGCGATTTCGCTTTCAAATAAATCGCACGCGCCCTTATTTGCTTTTCCGGCGTCTCCCTTTGGTTTTATCGACCACGACCGGGACGTCATTTTTCCGGGTGGCACCGGCGGTCGTCCGGC
>JARFRT010000227.1 GCA_029287105.1 Akkermansiaceae bacterium
ACTCATCGTCATCGAAGGCATCGATGGCACCGGAAAATCCACCCAAGCCACCATGCTCGCCGATGCCCTGCGCACGGAAGGGCACGAGGTGGTGCAGAGCTTTGAACCGACCAATGGCCCGTGGGGACGCCAATTGCGTGAGAGCGCCACGACGGGACGCCTCACCATGGAAGAAGAACTGGATTATTTCCTCAAAGACCGCCGACAACACGTCGAGGAACTCATCGCCCCGACCATCGCCCGCGGCGGCATCGTCGTGCTCGACCGCTACTATTTCTCCAGCATGGCCTACCAGGGTGCCCGTGGTATCGACCCCGCGAGCATCCGCGAGAAAAACGAGGTCTTCGCCCCGCAACCGGATCTCCTCCTCATCCTTGACCTCCCCGTGGATATCGCGTTAGAGCGTATCGGCGTCCGTGATGGCGAGGCCAACGAATTTGAAAAACGTGAATCCCTCCAGTTCTGCCGCGATCTTTTCCTGAGCCTCAAGGACGAGGAGTTTGCCTGTGTCATCGATACCGATGCGAGTATCAATGACGTGCACCAGCAGGTGATCGCCGCCGTAAAATGCCGGATCTGAGCGGTTGTCCCCGAAGCTCCCGTGTCCGAGCGCTGACACGCATCTCACTCCAGCAGCGACTTGGGTAATGCCCGTAAGAAATCGTCCATCATCTGGCCACCTGATTCCAGTCGGGCAGCGCGCCCCTGATGGTACTGCGGCGCCACCAGGCGACCATTGCAGTAATTCCCCCCCAGGATCAGGTGGTTTCCTTTCACCCGGACGATCCATTGTTTGATTCCTGTGTGAGGGGGAAGGATGGAGGCTGCCGATTCGACAAGCCCATCGCATGGCCCGATCACCCGCCCCTGTTGGACCGCCTCTTCCGCCGCATTGCGAGCCAGGAATTTGAATTGGGGATCAAGCACCGCCCACCCGTCGGACCCGTCCGGGATCACGACGAAATTGATCACCAGAATATTTTTCCTCACCGACTTCGGAAACCTCCTTCCTGGATACTCCCATCGGTCATAGCTAATGGAGGCAAGGTCAATCGGCAGCATCCTCAGGTTGCGCTCCCTCAAGTTGATGACGAATCGCAACACCCACGCAAGGGGGGTCTCACCGACAGCCCCCCATCGAGCTACTTCAGAACCTCGTATGACCCCCGCAAAATTGGCCCAAATTTTGATTTTTGCCAATTCGCTGGCTGGAAGTTGATGCGCCGGCCCAAGCCAGAAATGGACAATATCCGCGGACCCACGCGAAAACCCCAACAAGACAGCTTTATCGACTTGAGGTAAATCCTGCCGCAGCACATTGGCAATCAGAAGTGCATCCTCTTGCGCCATTCTCCGGGAGCCGACATCAATGAGGCGCGCCCGATATCCGAGTGCGCACATCTGATCAACGGTCCTGCGAATGATCGGGCCCGAGCGGCCCTTGTGCTGATTAAAACCCAACACAAAATAGACCCCGATCTTGCTGCGCTCCGCCCTGGGAATGGTCGCGACAGATCCCGGAAAAACATAAGACTTATCCGCATTCGTCGCCATGATACGGCTCTCGAGGAACCCGCCCTCCTCGTCTTGAACCGGCAACTGCCTGGATAACCGATCCCGGGCGCGAACCCGCCCGGCGCTCGCTACCCACCGGCGGGATTGTTGCAGAAGGTCACTTTGATCTTGCCTCGTCTCTCTGAGCGAGACCTCCCACGGTATGCCCAACATCGGGGCGCAACCTGCGGCGATAAGCAGGTAGCCTGCCAAAACTGAAAAACAACGCGCACGTGCCGGGATGCGTTTCATCACCATGTGGGGGATATTACACAATAGCCTGTGCTGTACTATACAACCGATGGTGCGTTACACAATGGCCGGTGACATTTCCCATCGCGAAATAAAAAACATGCGGTAAAATCCCGGCATGGAAACACTTTCATTGCTCGGTATCGCGCTTGGCTTTGCCACGCTGTCCGGCATCAACCTTTACCTGACCACCCTGCTGGCGGGCCTTGCCGTCCGATTCAACTGGATTGAGCTCGCGGAAAAGTACGAAACCCTCGCCATCCTCGCCAACCCCTGGATCATCGGAGTCGCTGGCGGGCTGTTTCTCGTCGAGTTCTTTGCCGATAAAATTCCATGGCTCGACAGCAGTTGGGATGCCGCCCATACCTTCATCCGCCCCATCGGCGGCACCCTCCTCGCCCTTGCCGCCCTGGGTGAAATGCACCCCGCTGTCTCGGTCGTCGCCGTCCTCCTCAGCGGAGGGACCACCCTGATTACGCACGCGACCAAGGCGGGGAGCCGAATCCTGATCAATATGTCCCCTGAACCCGTATCCAACTCCCTGGCCAGTCTCGGTGAGGACGGCTTGGTTCTTGGCGGCCTCAGCCTCATGGCCTTCGCCCCGGCGGTCTCGTTCTTCGTCTTTCTCGCCATGCTCGTCGTCGCCGCCTGGCTGTCTCGCAAAACCTGGCGTGCCATCCGCCTCGGCCTGACCACCCTGAGAAATCGGGACAAGCCGACAGCATCACTCCGGTAACACGCCCCCCAGGCGTCCCCAGGCCGGCCCAGCGTGTTGCCCCCGCTGAACCGTGCCAAGGAAAGATCTTCCCAACTTCCCCTTGGTAAGCTAAAGAAATGCCCGCCGCCGCATGTTTGTTCTCAAAAAATTATTTCAGTTGCGCGACAAGACGCAAGGAGGAGACGAAGAGAAGCCCTTTTTAGAGCATCTCGAGGACCTGCGTATCGTCATTACCCGCGTGGTGTTGACTCTGGTGATTGCCATGGCCGTCTGCTTCGTATTTCGCAACGAGCTCATGGAGATCATCCGCCGCCCGGTCGAGCAGGTCTGGAAAATAAGCCAGGATGACAAAATGCCCGACGGCCCGGTGACCATCGACCTGGATACCTGGGAACAGGCGAAAAAAGCCGCGCGCGACATCACCGGCTTCACTCCCGCCCAGCGCGAATATTATTTTGCACACGTCGATCAAGGCGATGCCAGCCATCTCAGGTTCCATACCGAAAGCGTGCTCTACTACCGCGCCGCCATCGACATCGAAAATGCCGACGGCACCGGCATTGCCTTCATTGAAAAGTTCCCCGACATCAGCGAGGACATGCGCAAGCAACTGCTCGCGCTCATGGATGAGGAAAAAAGGCCGGACGTCGCCGTCGACTCGCGCGGCAAGCTGGTCCTCATGCAGGCCTTGAACCCGACCGAGGGGTTTATGCTTTCGATCAAGCTCTCCCTCTTTGCCGGCATCGGTATCTCCTTCCCCCTGCTGCTGCTTTTCACCCTCCAGTTTGTCCTGCCCGGCCTTCGAAAAAACGAAAAGCGCGCGCTGTGGCCGGCCATGGCCATCGGCTTCGGACTGTTCCTCACCGGCGTCTTCTTCTCCTACTTCTTCGTCCTCCCGAAGGTGCTCGATTTCTTCTATAATTACAGCCAGGAAATGGGCGTCACCAACGAATGGAGGATTGGTTACTACATCTCGTTCGCCACCCAGTTCACGCTCATCTTCGGCCTCAGCTTCGAACTCCCTGTAGTGGTGATGACCATGGTTAAGCTCGGTGTGCTCAACTATAACCTGATGCGCAACACCCGCTCATACGCCATTCTCGCCATCGTTGTCATCGCCGCCATCATCACGCCCACCCCGGATGCATTCACCCTGCTGTTACTCGCAGGCCCGATGATCCTGCTCTATGAAATCTGCATCTGGCTCGCCTTCTTCCACAACCGCAAGGAACGTGAAGCCGAACTCGCCGAAGCCGAGGAACTGCGCCAAAAACTGCTCGCCGCCCCCGCCCATGCTGTCAGCCGCGACGACGATGACGACCATGATCCCGATGGTCACGATGATTACGAGCACCCGGATTATGATCCGGATAACGATCCCGATTGCGACGACCACTACTATCACGGCGAGCACTTCGATGACGACGGGCACGACCCCTATTCCCCGGAAACCCATGATGATGAAAGTGGGCACGAGCATCATGATGAACATGCACCTCACAGCGAGGACGAGGGTGACGAGGAAGACACAGGCACCTATGACTTCCCCGAGGACGAACTCGGACTCGATTACAACCACGATGACCACCGCCCCGGCGACAGCCACGAGCCTGCCGAGGATCATCCGGACCAGGACCACCCTGTTGGCAATACTCCGGACGATGACGTCGAAGATGACATCGAAAACAACGTTGAGAATAACATCGAAGAGGATGGCAAAAAAGACGATCATCGCGATCATGACCCCAAGCAGGATGGCGACGGCTCCGTAGACCGCCCGTGCTGAGCCTGACGACTGACTCCCCCACCCTGAACCCATCACACTGAAAACGCCATGCACTCGATGACAGGATTCGGCCGCGCCGAGCACGCCACCAGCACCATCGCCGCCCGGATCGAGGCGGCGTCCGTCAACCGCAAACAGGGTGAGGTCGTCGTTCAACTCCCCCGCGCCTACGCCGAGCTCGAGGCCGGCATCCGCAAAATCGCCCTGCAGAAAGTCTCCCGCGGCCGGGTCAGCATCTCCATCCAGCTGGAACGCCCCGATGGAGCCACCAGCGCCATCCGCATCAACGCCCCCCGCGCCCGCGCGCTCGAAACGGCTTTTACCGAACTCTCCGATGCGATTGGCCGCACCGTGCAAGCAAGCTCGGCCGAATTCCTCCGCACCCCGGAGATCCTTGAATTCGACGATACCCCGGCCGACCCCGCTGACGCCATGCAGGCAATCGCACCCGCACTCGAAGCGGCACTCGATCAAATGATCGCCATGCGCGCCAGCGAAGGCCGCCACCTCCACGATGATGTCGCGGCCAGGGTTTCCATCCTGGAAAAGATTGCCGACAGCATCGTAGCCTATGCCCCCTCGGTACTCGAACGCTACCGCGAAAACCTCCATCGCAGACTCGCCGAATCCGGCCTGGAAATCGACCTCAATGACGAGCGTCTGCTCAAGGAAATCGGTCTTTTTGCCGACCGTTGTGACATCACCGAGGAAGTCACCCGGCTACGGTCCCACTTTGAAAAATTCCGCGAATACCTCGGGCTCGACGAACCCGTTGGCCGGCCGCTCGACTTCCTCTGCCAGGAGCTGAACCGCGAGTTCAATACCATCGGATCCAAAGCCAACGATGCCACCCTCGCCCAACACATCGTCAACGCCAAAACCGAACTCGAAAAAATCCGGGAACAAATCCAGAACGTCGAGTAGTGCTGTAACTCCGCGGGCAATCGTTCATTCTGCAACCATTCATTTCTTCATTCCCGTGTCCTCCTTCCTCGACTCCGCCCAAACCTCCCTGAAGATCTGCGGCGTCACCCTCGCCGGGGACGCGGAGCAACTGATCGAGCTCGGCGTGCACGCTCTCGGCGTCAATTTCTGGCCGTCATCCAAGCGCTTCATCACGCCCGCCGCAGCCACCCCCATCCTTCAAGCCAGCCAGGGGGAAATTGTGCGCGTCGGCGTCTTTGTCAATGCCGACCCCGGCCTTGTCCGTCGGCTCCTCGAGGATGACCTGATCGACCTCGCCCAGTTCCACGGGGACGAATCCCCCGCCTACTGCGCCCCCTTTGCCGCCGCCGGCCTCCCCTTCATCAAAGCGATCGGCGTCAGCCATGCGGGATCGTTGGAAAACGTCGCCGACTACGCGGCCACCGCCATCCTGCTCGACACCCCCGCGCCGGGCGTCTACGGCGGCACCGGTGAGAAATTCGACTGGACACACGCCCGCGCCTTCATTGACACTCACCCCGATATTCCGGTCCTGCTTGCAGGCGGGATCACGCCGGAGAATGCCGCCGAGGCCATTCACCAGCTCCATCCCGCCGCGCTCGACATCGCGTCGGGCGCCGAACTCGCCCCCGGCGTCAAGGATTTTGACAAGGTCAAAGCCCTGCTCGCCGCGCTGACCGAACACTAATCACCCCAAGCAGAATACCCTCCATGCACTGGATCTACATCTTTCTCGGCGGCGGCCTTGGCGCGGTCTCACGCTTCGGAATGTCGTCCGGCATCCAGAGCCTCGCCGAGCACACACGCCTGCACCGGTTCCCGATTGGCATCTTTTGCTGTAACCTGCTCGGCAGCTTTCTGATCGGATGCATCTTCGGCTACATCGCCTCCCGGGGCAACGAGCACCCGGCCTGGCTCCACCCGCTTGCGGTCACCGGTTTCCTCGGCGCCTTCACCACCTTCTCGACCTTCGCGCTCGACAGCCATAAACTCTTTGCCAGCTCCCCGGCCCTCGCCATCCTCAACATCGCCGCCTCCATCGCCGGCACCCTCGTCGCCGTCTGGCTGGGCTTCAAACTCTGCGGACAGTAGCATCCTTCATGCCGGGCATAACCCCGGCTATGCTCTCTCTCCTGCCCCTCTCCATGCTTCGGATCGTCCGCGTATGGCAAGCGGATTGCCCAATCCAAAATTTCTCCTGTGATTCCGCCGATTCCGTGGTTTATATACAGCCATGCGACCCCTCAAAGACGGCATCCGATCACTGGTCAAAATCGACTTCTACGGCAACGTCCACAAGTACTTCCGCGGCACCGACAAGGAGGAGCGCTTTGCCAACGAAATCCGCATCCTCAAGGCGCTCGAAGAACGTGGCTGCGACAATGTCCCCCGCTACATCGAATCCGATGAAAGTGAGCTCCACCTCGTCACCACCAACTGCGGCAGCCCGGCACCTGACATCTCCCGCAAGAAGTCCGACTCCCTCTTTCGAAAGCTCGAGGAGCAGTACGGCGTCCGCCACGACGACCCCGAGCCGCGCAACATCACCTATGACAGCAAGGCGGGCCAGTTCTGCATCATCGACTTCGAACTTGCCACCCTGCTGGATCATCCGTCGGAATCCCGCTGATCGCCCGCTCTCTCCCTGCCACTGCCATGACCAACCCCTTTCTGCCAGGCACCGGATCCGCCGGACCAGAGCATCCGGCCGCGGCCATCAGTTGGTCGGCCCAATCCGTTTCCGGCCGCAGAAAGCCGGTCAACGACGACGCCTGGCTGGCATTCTCCTCGGATGTCAAGGGCGCCGCATTACTGGGGGAAGACGGACGGCACTCGCTGGCGGCCCACGACCTCATCTTCGCCGTCTCGGATGGCATGGGCGGTGGCAATGCCGGTGATGTAGCCTCCCGGCTTTTACTGGAGCAACTCAGCACCATGATCCCGCGCACCTTCAGGATCGCGGCCTCGGGGCTCAAACCCGACTACCTGACCCACCTGCAACAGGTCATCCAGGCAGTGCACCTCGAGCTGAACGCCCGCGCCGACGGCGACTCACAAAAACAAGGCATGGCCGCAACCCTCGCCCTGGCATGGTTCACCCCGGAAAACCTCTATCTTTGTAATGTCGGCGACAGCCGGATTTACCTGCACCGGCAAAGTACGGATGGGCCCGAAACCCGTCAACTCAGCGAAGATCACACCTTTGCCTGGAAAAAGATGCAGCGAGGCGAGCTGACCGAGCGTGAGTTCCGGGCCCACCCGCGGCGAGCCGCCCTCTATGAGGTCATCGGCGGCGGCCACCCGACGGTCAACCCCTACGTGGCATCCTGCCCATACCAGGCAGGCGACCGGTTCCTGCTATGCAGCGACGGACTTATCGATGGAATCTGGGACAAACACATCCACACCGCATTTTTAAAAAACCCGGACTCGACAAGGCCCCTCACAGAGTCTCTCATAGCCCGCGCTGTCTGCAATGACGGCAACGACGATACGACGGTGATCGCGCTGGAAGTCCATGACATCGTGAAAAACGGATGAACTCGCCTTGAGATTATCCCGATTTGCCGAAACTGGCACGAGAACTGCTTATTTAAAGTTGCTAATTCGCGCTCAAGCGCCAAATTTGCTTCGTCGCAGCAAAACAAAGCGACAGCGCAGACAAAACCATCAAAAAAAACAGATATTATGGCTAAATACAGACTCGATTACATCTGTCT
>JARFRT010000022.1 GCA_029287105.1 Akkermansiaceae bacterium
CTGCCGCATTGGGTTGTTTGGTCGGCACCTATTTGTTGTCCGGCGGCAGCTTCGGCACATTCAACACCGGCGACACCTGGGTAATGGTCGGCTCGGTCTTCTGGGCCCTCCAGGTGATTACGATTGGCTACGTCGTGCAGTCGACTCAGACACCCGTCTTCGTGGCTGCGATGCAATTTCTCGGCTGTGCTTTTTTGGGCATGGTGGCGGCGGTGACGATGGAAACCGTCACCTTTGCCAACATCATCGCTGCGGGGCCTGAGATCATGTATGCCGGCATCCTTTCCATTGGCGTCGCCTTTACCCTGCAAGCCATCGCCCAGCGCCACACCCCGCAAGCGGACGCGGCGATCATCATGAGTGGCGAAGTTCTCTTCGCGGCCATTGCGGGTGCGCTCATCCAGGGTGACCGCTTGACCTCTGCGGGTTATTGGGGATGCGCCGTGATGTTTGCCAGCATTTTAGCCATCGAGCTGTTACCGGTTTTCCATCAGAAAATGGCCCGTCGCGCAAAGACCACCCGGCCGGGTGATTTTTGACCGCGAAAGAAGACGAAATGCGCGAAAGGAAGACTTCGGTGGCTACTTCATTTTGCAACCACGGCAGACACGGAAGGACTTGGGTTGCCGAGGGACAGGAGTGTCCCTCCTCCCTAGGCCTTCGGCCCGTGAAGCGGGGAGATAAGGAGCGTGGACACTCCTGTCCACAGCGAAGGATAAGTGAAGTAGCTAGTCTTTGGTGTTTGGAGTTTGGAGTTTAAAACTTAAAGTTTATCCCCCCTCGGGTCTTTGGTCATTGAATATCTGTTGGGCCGCCAGCTTCCCCGGGCCGCCCATGACGCCGCCACCCGGGTGGGTTCCCGAGCCGCATTGGTAATACCCGCCGATCGGTGTGCGGTACTGATTCCAGCCGGGGGCCGGACGATTCAAAAACATCTGGGGTGAGAATAACTCTCCGGCAAAGATATTCCCCTCGCTCAGCCCGACAACACGTTCGATGTCCAGCGGAGTGACCACTTCGCGGTGTTCGACCAGTTGTCCGAATCCCGGGAAAAACTCTTCCAGTGTCGCTTGCACGGTATCGCCGAGGTTCTCCCGTTCGCTATCCCAGTCGCTATCGGCAAGCTGATAGGGCGTGTACATGACAAAGCAGGACATGATGTGTTTCCCCGGCGGCGACATATCGGGGTCGACGGTCGACTGGACACAGCAATCCAAAAACGGCTTTCGGCTGAATCGGCCGGCCAAGCAATCGGCGAATGCCTCCTCGAGGTAGTCAAAGGACGGCCCAATGTTAGTGAATCCGGTAAAGATATCGCTGCGCCCGTCGAGCCCGGGAAAATTCGGGATACCGGACAGGGCGAAATTGACCTTGGAAGCGGTCCCCTGGAATTTGAACTCAGTGATCGCCTGGACGAGATCGGCCGGCAGGTCGTCCGGGTTAACCAGTTGCATGAATGTGCGGCGCGGATCAAGGGCGCTGACCACGATCGGCGCGCTTAGTTCCGTCGAGTCCTTAAGCCGGACACCGGTCACCTCGCTCCCGTTGCCCTCATTGCCATCTGTATAAAGCACACGGTCCACTCCGGCATCGGTGCGGATGGTGCCACCCAATGACTCAAAGGCCCGGGCCAGCACCTGGGTAAAGCCGCCATTGCCTCCCTTGTGAAACCCCCACTCGCCCTGGACACCGTCGTATTCCCCGAGTTTGTGAAACAGCCAGACGAGTCCCGACTCCTTGGAGTAGGGACCGACCTTGCTGCCGATGATACCGCTGGAGACAATCTGCGCCTTGAGCAGGTCGCTTTCCAAATATTCATCGAGGATTTCCCCTGCGCTGCACCGGGTGAATTTACCAAGCATCGCCCTGACATCCTCAGGCAGGCCATCCATGTATTGATTTAAAGCAACCATCTCCGCGAGGTCGGCCGGGTCTTGACTAACACTATTAGGCGGGATTGCATCGACCAAGGGTTTGAGGGCGTGGCACACCCGGTTGATCAGATGGCTCAAGTCACGGTAGGACTCGGCATCCTCGGCAGAGAAGCGCGAGATCTCATGGAAATTGACGTCGGAGTCGGGACCTAACAACATGTATTCACCGTCAAACCCCGGTTGGAAGACATTGGTCATCGGAAGGACAACCAGCCCATGGGCGACCAGATTCAGGTCTTGCACGATATCCGGGCGCAGCAGGCTGAGTGCGTAGGAAAATGTGGTAAACTTATAACCCGGGATGAGTTCCTCGGTAATGGCGGCGCCCCCCACCAGCGGGCGTTGTTCAAGAACCAGCGTCTTCAGGCCCGCCTTGGCGAGGTAGGCGGCATTGACCAGTCCATTGTGGCCGCCGCCGATGACGATGGCATCATAGTTTGTCTCGTTCTTCATGAGGAAATCCTTCCAGTTGATTGGGTTGGCTGGGTGGGTTGTTCGGTTTTGCGGGCCGGGTTGAAAAATGGCATACGCTGCACGGTGGCTAGCACATTCGCCGGTTTGTGAATGATGGATATCTCGAGGTCGACCTCGGTTCCGGGTTTCGCCAGATCGTTGGGGAGTTTGGCAATGGCGATGGGTTTTTTAAGGATCGAGGAAAACAGAAAACTGGTCGCGTAGCCGGCGTAGTCCCATTCTTTGTCTCCGCGCCGGTAGATGCTCTTGGTCGACTCGCAGTAGAGGTCGTGTTTCGGCGGCATAATCCCGGCCTCGAGGTGGACCCGTTCGTAATCGTACCAATCAATGCTCAAGCCGACCGTGGTCCATCGGTTCGACCGCTCGTTGATCTGTTTTTCAATAGCCGCCCGTCCGATGAAGTCGCGCGGGTCGTCCTCGAGCTTACGCAGCATCCAGCGCCACCCGAGTTCGATGGGAGTTTCACGCTGTGCATCGACCCAGGCAAAGCGCGACGACTCGAAGTCGACACCGAGCAAAAGCAGTCCCGCCTCGACCCGCGCCATCTTCAATGCCTCGAGGCCTACGGGTATGAGGTTAAAGTCCTTACCGGCGTCGATCAGGCATTGCCAGACCTGCTGCGCCTGATCGGCGCGAATCCAAAGTTCGTAGCCGAGGTCGCCGGTGTAGCCGGTCCGCGAAACCAGGACCGGGCAGCCGTCGATTGCTGTTTCGGCCAACTCGAAATAAGCCATCGAATCCACCGCCTCCGTCAGCTGCGCAAGAACGCTGTGGGCGTGCGGGCCCTGGACGGCCAGGATACCGTAGTCGCCGGTGATATCCTGAATCCCGACACCCTGCATGGCGAGTGCGGTGGCGGTGGCGCGGAAATAACGCAGGCTGGGCTCGGCCGCACTGAGCCAGAATTCGTTTTCAGCAACGCGCATGATCACCCCGTCCTGCAGGACAAACCCGTCCGGGTCGCACCAGCACGTGTATTGGGCTGTTCCTACCGGACATTGGGCGATGTCGCGCACCATGACCGCTTGTAAAAACCGGAGCGCATCCACCCCTGTGATACGATATTTGAACAACGGCGAGGTATCCAACACGGAAACAGAATCACGGATGGCATAGTACTCCGCGGTCGTGGAAAACTGGTACCGTGGAGCCACCAGATAGCCGGACCAATGTTTCCAGATTCCAGTTTCGTTATAGGGCGTCAAAAGATCGTGAAATGGTGTTGTTTGGGGCATGGGGTAGTGGGCGACGTCGGGGTGATAACAAGAGGGATGAAAATACTGACGGTTTGGTGACTTCCTCTTTCCTATCAGGCATTCGACAGCTTGAAAAGGCAGGTATTGAAGAAAGCGGTTAACCCGACAGGGCGAGGAGCGCCCCACCCAAAGCCATCGGGTAAGTCCGTAGATCCTTCGGGGATGGGGGAATGGCATTATTCGCTCACCGGGAAAGTGACCCCGCGGTAATCGATCCGCTTATAGCGAGGGTCCCAACTGAAAATACATATTTCGCGGCGGGTCGCCCGCAGCACCACGGTCGATGCGCTGATCATTTTCCATATTTTCTGAGTGGGATGGTAGTAGCTGTAACGCACCGGCACGTTGGTTGACTTGCTAAGCACCGGCGCGTCGTAGATTTGATCCTGGCCCGGCTTGAGCCCGATTTTCGTGGAGCCGAGCTCAACGGCGACATTTAATGGGGACAGATTCATGTAGAGGTAATCGCCCCCTTTGAACGTCGCCAGATCCTTGATCTTCGTCCGGAACAGCAGACCTGCTTTTGTTTTTTTGACGGGTATCAGGATGATGAGCGCCTTGCTCATCCCGTCGGGAACGAGCGCTTGAGCCAGCGTCTGGTACTTCGGCTTTCCAGGATTCTCCGGGTTTTCCACCTCACGCACCAGCCGGACAATCCCGTCGGCCGGAATCTTGACCGGCTCACTGGCCATCCGGTTCGAGAGTGTCAGCCGGAGGATTTTTTGACCGAGCAGCACGCTCACAGGATTTTCAACCCCCTTCGGGATGCTGGTGCTGACAAAGTAGGCGACCCGTCCACGCGCCTTGCGCGGTTCAGGGGTGCCCTCAGTCTCCTGCGCCGTCAGAGTGCCCCCTGTTACACAGAGAACTAACAATAATGAGAAAAAAACGGTTTTCATAAAGGCTGAGGCGAATCTCATACTAAACTTCGCTTGCACTCAACCAGCGAAAACTTTCGATCCTGAATTTGCGTCCGAACCGGCGGTTAAGAGGCGTGAGGCTGGTGTTGTCGCTGAACCGGCCATTGCCATCGAGCATACGCGCGGGCACATCGGCCTCGTTGGCAGGGTCGCTGTATTCCGGCGTACGCTGGACAACGGCTTCACACCATGCGCGCGCAATCACCCTGCCCTTGGCGTCGCGTGTTTCCCCGTAAGCGCGGATGCGGAAGGTGTCGTCGCGCACCGCCAGCGTGTTAGCGATCGGTTTGAGGAGGTCGGACTGGATCACGTACCCGGGAATACCGGCAAAGCGCGACCCTTCCGCCGCCTCGGGCGTCTTGAAAAGGTGTGCGCCGAGGTCGCTTGCATCCATCATGAAATCGGGACCGTTTTTAAACCGGTAGTTGATCGACCCTTCATCCGGGCTGGCATCATCGTAATCGATGGCACTCTGCAGCGCCCCCATGAGCCCGAGCTTGTCGTTAGAGAGCCGGCGGTTGATAAACTCGGCGAAGTTGAGAAAGGGGCCGCGTTGCTTGACCTGCTTGACACACTCCTCGGCAAGTTTGAGTAGTTGGTCGTCGTCGAGATAGCGCACGCCGGACCAGCCCTGGGTGCCGTCGGGCATGGTCGAACCATCTTCCGGGCCGTCCATTTCCCGGTCGGACACCGCCGTGTTGAAGCGCGAGATTGCGATCCGCTTACCGGACGGCACGTTGATTTCCTGGAGGCTGCCCGTGTTGTCGCGGAACACCAGCTGGCGCTCGCGGATGCCAGAGAACAGGGCGTGCCAGGCGGGCACCGAGGTGCTGTTGACGTTGAACATGCCATCCACCACAAGGTGCTTGGAGGCTTTCAGATAGCCGTCGCGAGCCATGAGTTCTGCTTTCGTTTCGTCCGATGACTGGTCGGTCGGATGGTAAAGGTAGCGGCTGTTGGAAAGCGGTTCGGCGTCGACCAGACGGTCGAAGTTATCACTCAGGCTGCGTGCCGAGCTGGCACCCGGCCGGGTCTGGTCGGCCAGTGATGACACGAAGTAATCATCCCAGAGCGCATCGTTGAGCAGGAAGACATGGTCCCAGTAGTCGCTGAACACCTTGTTGTCGTTGTAACTGATGTTGTCCAGCGGAGCATATCTGAGTGCAGGATCCGAGCTCACCGAATTATTGAAATATTGGTAAACGTCGTCACGCGGCAACATCGGGTGCATGAAGGAATTTCCAATTCCCGGGCCGGTGACCCCGCTTTGGTAAGCGATCGTCTTGGCGAGTGCATAATAGAGGGAGGATTTGCTGGTATTGCTACCGCCTTTGCCCTCAATGGATAGTTCGGTGTTCATCTGGCGAGGGTCTGCCCAGCCCGGGTTGATCCTCATACCGGAAAAGCTCGCCAAGCTTGCAATCGGTGCCGTTGGCAGTTCAAGAGCTGGCGCGGCGGTGACTTTCTCGAACGGGTTGGATCCCGAGCCGAGGAAGGCACGGTCGCCGAGATGACCGACGACCTTCGGCATTTCGGAGGACGACATCGAACCGAAGTTCATGACATAGGGGTTGTCCAGCCGCTGGGTGTGGGCGATTTCACCATCCTCCGACATGTAGAGGTTATTGCCGAAATAGAACGGCGGCGACTGAATCCAATTGCGGCAGCGCCAATCCTTGGCCCAGTTGATGCTCTCGTAGTCGAATTCCGACAGACCCTTGAGAACAAGCTGGGCATAGCCTACAGGGATTGGTTCGCCGTCCGAAAAAACCCAACGATGGATGTTGCCTGGCTTTGTGGCCACCCCGCCGACCGGTTTGGGATCGGATGTCATCGGGGTGTAGGTCTGCGCGAGGTTGAACCAATCGTTCTGATACATGACAGGATAGTTCCAGTTGTAGGCAAGGCCGCGGTCTGCACCATCGGGCAGCCAGAAGGGTGTGTGGCAGAGGGAGCCCGCGGTGTTCCCGTAGTTCACATTGCCGCCCCATACCGAGTGGCTGAACTGGACTGCCATGCCGGGTTGCTCCCACTCATTGCGAATTCCGAGCTGCAGACGATCGCCGCCATATGCCATTGGGTCGAATCCCGCCACCAAATCCAGGGGATCGCGTTGCCCCCCTCTTTGCGGACCGATTGTAGTATGAGAGAACAGCTTGATCTCACCCGGTCTGAAGATGATTTCATCGCCCGTGCCGGATCGCAGGAAAGAGTGCGCGTTACCGGTAAACAGGTCTGACGCCTTGGCACCCTGCGCATTGTTTCCCAGATACAACTGCGTCCGCATGGGCAGCACCTGATAGGTTGAGCTCAAGCACCCCATCGTGTTGTCGGGTATCCTGAGTTCGGTGTTGTATGGATTCCAGTATGTGTACACCGGGGTGTAAACGAGATATAGTCTGTAGCGTAAATCTGACGTGCTGCCGGGATTAGCCCGTTCCGTCATCAGGCTGTATATGAAAGTCAGCTTGGCGAGGACCGGCAGCCGCAGATACGCGTCTTTGCCTTGCCACTGATTGGCGTTGGATCTGTCACGGTAGAGCAGAGGGACCACCGCTTCTGCGTAGGGTTTGCTCCCCCCCCATTCAAGGGAATCGGATGTTCCTGTGTCGCGGGGCGCCGCGGGGCTGTCTTGGCGGTACATCCGATAGTAGTGCCGCATGTTTGTCCACGAGGCAAAGTGACGCTTGGAAATCTTCGGACCCTGCGCCAGCAACTCGGAACTCATCGGCCGGATCGACGGTTCCTGGATGTCGGCGGACTCAAACTTATACGGGGCAGGCAGGCTGGCATTGTCGTTTTCAAACAGCAGACTGAGGTCTTTTTTAAGCTGGCCGCTACGCACGCTGGCTATCACCCCCTGACTCGACGAGGTCAGATCAAAAAAGTGCCCGCGCACCTTGTCGGCACCAATCTGAGCATTCCGCAGGGTGCGGCGCGTGACGATGCGGTCCGAAAGCGTGGCGTCATTATCAATCGCCTCGAACCCGTCCAAGGCCCCTACCCCGACCTCGGCGGTGTCACCCTGCGACGTTTCCCATTCATCCTTGCTGAGCGTGCGCGGCTGCTTGGCGAGGTTGATTTTCGCCTTGTGGTTTTCCGGCCCGATCCACCACGCCTGCCTCCCCGCTTCGCCCACATTGGTCAGATAGGCACGGGTCACCTGGTCCGGATGGCTTTGTGCGCCGGAGCCAAGCGTGCCCGGGCCGACCATGACCACCGAGTTGTCATCATCCCAACCTGTCAGTTCGAGCGGGGCATCGACATCGTCACGCAGAGTGTCCGGCATCGACAGCAACCAGCGCCGGAACATTTTTTCACGTTGCGGCGTGTAGGTGTCCTTGATCTTGAGCGTGCCGCCGCCATCGGGCAGCGTATAGCTGGTGTTGAGCCAGTTCCCCCAGGCGTTGTAACTGGCGAGCCAGTGCGACTGGACGACGCCGTCGATGGGTTCGGTCGCTTTGTTCTGGTCAAAGAGCGCCGCCTCGGCGCTGATCCGCATGTCGGGCCCCATCTCCTTGTGCAACTCGCCCAAGGCCCGCATCAGTGCCATGCGTGCGTTCGCCTGGGCCTCCGCCATCGCCCGGCCATTCTGGCTGGCCCGCAGTTCGATGGTGCTCAGGCTCAACATCGCCAGCGCAATCATCACCAGCAGGACCATCACCGAGATCGTCGCGATCAGGGCGAAGCCAGACTCCATGCCAGCTTGGGCCCCAAGTTTCAAACAACGCCGGCTGGATGGGGAACGTTGAAAAAATCTATTCATAAGAGTCATACAAGGATTCAAACAAAAATCGGCTCACGGAAAGCAGTTAATATAATGTAACTACACCTCACCATGCCTTTCCCTCAGGAAATAACAAATCATTTCTGCCGAAAGTCTACTGCTCTTTAGGGGCTGATAAACTCCACAGCCCGGGATTGCTGAGACGGGCTTTTGCCCACCAAACGCGGCCTTTAGCAAAGGATTGATGGATCCGCTCGATGGGGCGGTGACACGCTTCGGCATTATCAAGATAAATCCATGATCATACGCACGAAGGGTGCAAACCCGATGGCTACTGGGCTTTTTCGGCTTCGGCGACCATTTCCATGATGGCTTTTTCCATGGCTTCACCGCGGAGGCCCTTGTGCTTGATCACGCCATTGTGATCGATCAAATAGAGGGTGGGCCAGCCACGTACGCCCCAGGCCGTGGATATTTTCCCGTAGGATTGTTCGTTGGTAAAATTGCGCCACACGGTCGTACCGTCGGCAACGAGTTCCTTGAGTTTTTCTTTCGAATCGCTGTTGACTCCGACGATCGCGAACGGGCGTCCCTTGAGTTTTTCCTGCACGAGCGACCGCTCGTGAGGAAGCATGGCCTTGCACGGGCCTCACCAGATGCCCCAGAAATCGAGCAGCACAACCTGCCCCCGGTAATCGCTGAGTTTAAACTCCTTGTCATCCTGGTCGGTGCCAACGATGTCGGGCACGGTGCAGCCGATGGAAAGGTTTTCGGCAAGCATGAGCTGGCCTTTGAGCTGCTCGAGGAGCTTCGGATTTTTCTCAATCCCGGGGGAGGCGATCAGCTTTTTCATCATGGCAACTCCCTCAGCTTTGGTATCCGCCTTTTGAACTAGTTTGGAAGAAAGGTAGTAGCTTGCCATTTGACGCACTGTTTCATCGCCGGCCAGTCGGGCAATTTGACGGAGCTCATCCTCACCGCCACTCCTTGTCCGGGCGTAACTCTGGGCCAGCTTACCGATCGAAGCACTGTCCTTGTAGTGGGTCAGAAGCAGGCGGCCGATTTCCTTCCGCTGTGTCGCGTTCGCCCCTTGCAGGCTCCATGTAAGTCCCTTTTCAATTCCCTCCGCAGTGGGATCCTCTTTGGCAAGTTTCAAGACGAGGTCAACCTCCTCAACCGGACTGGGTCGCTCGTTGCGGTACATCTCCATCTGCTTCTTGCGATCTTTTTCCGCGCGCAAGCGCTTCATGAAATCCAGGCTCTTTTGCTGGAAAGCATTGATCGCGGCATCAATCTGATCCTTGGCAGCCTTGGCCTCGGTTCCACTCTTGGTCTCGGTTGCCGGATTGACGGCAGGGGTGGCCGGCGCGGCAGGGTCAGCGCCCTGAGCCCACACCAGGGATCCGGAGATCACCACCATTGTACGGAGTATTGCAAGTTTCATGACGCGTATGAGGCTAGGCACCTCGCCAGGAACTTCAACCTGAAAATGCAGACAACGGGCGAAGGTCTACAGGAACGCCCCGCGCCACCCCTTGTCGTCCCCAGGCAGGTACGTTTGCGACAAAGCGTCTCTGTCCAGGATATCTGAGCCCCGGAAGAAGCCTTCCCCACAAAGATCCCTCTCCTTTTACCTTCCCACACGCATCCGCGATTGCTAGTCATCAGTTGTGCACGGGATCGATGGTCGATCTTGCCGCATGGACCCACGTTTGCGTTATGAAAAAATCCACATCCTTCTTCGCCGTCGGCATCATCGTCGGCATCATCGTCACCTGCATCACCTTCGCCGTCGTCTCGCGTGAACAACTGACCAACGGCGGTGGCCGGTCCCAGGTCCGCAAACTGAAGTTTGCCCACTCGCTGCAAATGAGCCACCCGGTGCACAAGAGCATCGAATTCATGGCCAAGCGGCTCGACGAGCTGTCCGGCGGCAGCATGGAAATCATCATCTTCCCCGGGGAACAGCTCGGCAACGAAACCAAGTGCATCGAACAAATCCAGATGGGCACGCTGGCGATGACCAAGACCAGCGCCGCCCCTATGGGGAACTTTGTGAGCATGATGAAGGTATTCAGCCTGCCCTACCTGTTTAACGATGCCGACCACTACTGGTCGGTTCTCAACGGCGAAATCGGGACCGAAATGCTTCAAAGTCTGTCGGTCCGGGACGACGGCGAACCAAGCGGCCTGATCGGCCTGGGGTACTTCGACTCCGGCAGCCGCAATTTTTACTCCAAGGACCCGATCCTCGGCCTGAGCGACATCAGCGGCAAAAAATTCCGGGTCATGAAGGATCCCGTGGCCATGGACCTGGTGCAGTCGCTTGGCGGCTCCCCCACCCCGATCCCGTTCGGAGAGCTCTACACCGCGCTGAAACAGGGTGTGGTCGACGGGGCCGAGAACAACCCGCCCAGCATCCTCTCGTCCAAGCATTACGAGATCTGCAAACACCTCACCCTCGACGCCCACTCCCGGATTCCCGATATCATCATCATCAGTGACAAGACCTGGAACGAACTCAAGGACTATGAACGGGCATGGCTGAAACAGGCGATGAAAGAAGCGACCGAATACCAGCGCAAACTCTGGATTGAAGCGACCGCCGACGCGCTTGAAAAGATCGAGGCGTCCGGTGTGACCATCCATCAGGTCGACACCACCCCGTTCCGCAACGCGGTCAAACCTGTCATCGACAAGTATGCCACCGGCGCCATCAAGGACGTTTACGACCGGATCCAGTCGGCCGGCAGCAAGTAACCCACCACCATCCACCTCATCATGCGCACGCTGAACCGACTCCTCCATCAGGTGCTGACCTGGTTTTCCATTCTGGTCTTTGTTATCCTCATCTTCGACGTCGTTATCGGGGTCGGATCACGGTATATCTTCGGTAACCAGGTGCGCTGGACCGAGGAGCTGGCGACCTTCCTGCTAGTCTGGCTCGTCTTTTGCGGAGCGGCCATCGCCTACCGTGACAAGGCCCACCTCGGCATCGACCTCTTTGTCCAGAGCCTGCATCCGCAGGCACGCAAGACCGCGAGGATGATCACCCACCTCATCATCCTCGTCTTCACCCTCGCCGTGATGGTCTGGGGCGGCAGCCAACTGACCATCGAGCGGATGGAATCAGGCCAGATGATCTCGACCCTGGGCATCCACAAGGCATGGCTCTACCTCTCAATCCCCTTTAACGGACTGTTTATCGCCCTCTTCAACATTGATCAAATGATAGATACCCTGCAAAACATCGACACCGAATCTGACGAGGAAAGGAGCTCGATCTAATGAGCATCGCCATCCTTATCCTGCTGATCATGTTCATGGTGATGATGATCATCCATGTACCGATCGCCTTTGTTCTGGCAGGTGTCACCGTCATTGCCGCGTTCGCGCTCGGTTACGATCAAGTTCTGGTCACCGTCGCCGCCGACATGGCATCAGGCCCGGAAAGCTTCACCCTGCTGGCCATCCCGTTTTTCATCCTTGCAGGAGAGCTACTGGGCGCTGGCGGGCAGGCGCGCCGGCTCATCGACTTCGCCAGCTCCATTGTAGGACGTTTCCCCGGCGGACTGGCATGGGTCAACACGCTGACCTGCATGCTCTTCGGCGCCATCTCCGGCTCGGCCGCCGCTGCTGTGTCGTCCATTGGCGGCACCCTGATTCCGGAAATGAACCGGAAGGGGTATGACCGCGACTTCAACATTGCGCTGACCACCACCTCGGCAACGACCGGACTCCTCATTCCGCCCTCCAACGTCATGATCGTCTACGCGGTCGCGATGGGGAGTGTCTCCATCGACAAACTCTTCCTCGCGGGCGTCATGCCAGGACTGTTAGTAGGCAGCATGATCATGGTGCTGTGCTATTTCATCAGCCGAAAAAAAGGCATCGGGCGCATGGAAAAGGTCTCTGCCAAAGTGGCGGCCATGCGTGGCGCGGCAGCCTTGCCAAGCCTGCTGCTGGTCATCGTCGTTCTCGGCGGCATCATCGGCGGCATCTTCACCGCTACCGAGGCGTCCGCCATTGCCGCGGTCTGGGCATTTTTGTTAGCTGTGGTCTTTTACCGCGAGCTTAAAATGCGTGACATGAAGGACATCCTCTACCGGTCGGTCAAAACGACGGCCGTGGTTCTCCTGCTCGTGGCCGCCAGCCGCGCCATGAGCCAGTTGCTGACCAGCGAGCAGATCCCGCAGCAGTTCAGCGCGGCCCTGATGGCCCTCAGTGACAACCCCGTGGTCATCATTCTTGCCATCAATGTGCTGCTCCTGATCGTGGGCATCTTCATGGACATGACGCCCGCCGTGCTCATTTTCACACCGATCCTGGCGCCCGTCACCATGGCGCTGGGCATGGATCCGATCCACTTTGGCATCATCATGATCACCAACCTCTGTATCGGCCTCTGCACCCCTCCGGTAGGCACCTGCTTGTTTGTAGGATGCAGTGTGGGCAAGGGCAACATTGCCAAAGTATCACGCGCAATGATCCCCTTCTACATCGCCATGATCATCGCGCTGATGCTGATCAGCTACTTCCCCGCCATCTCACTCTGGCTGCCCAGCTTCCTCGATTAAGCCGTCGTCACCCGGCGGCCAGCTACCCGTGGGCAACCGGCTCGAAGCGGCTGATCACGGCAACCACTTCATCGACGTCATCCGTGCAATGCAGCTGGGCGGCGTATTCCCTGCCCTCCGCCAACTGGCTGATGCAGTCGAAGAGCATCGTGTCCTTTTTGTAGCGCTGTTCACCCAGGAAAACCATCGGGCTGATCACATCAAAGGTGACGTAGTGGTTCTGGGTGGCATCCATGAAGATTTCCTGGGTGGTACCGGCACTGCCGGGCGCGTAGATCACGCCGTAGGTCGCAATGGCTAACAAGCCATCCTCACGGATGCTGTTGGAAAAATACTTGGCAATGTGACGTGAGAAAAGGTTGGTCGGTTCGTGACCGTAAAACCATGTCGGCACCGCCAGGCTTGAGCTTCCGTGCGGATGCAGTTCAATCACCTCCTGGGCGCGCTCCATGTAGCCGGCATCGGTGTAAACCGGTGCCAGGGCGAGGATATCGAGCGCTTCGTCCAGCAGGGCATCAGGCGCATTCGCCATCCAGGCACCCAGATTGGCAGCCTCCATTGTCCCCGGGCCGCCGCCCGAGGCGACAAAGAATCCGGCACGCGTCAACGCACGGGCGATGTAGGCAATTTTCCGATAATACGGGTCCTTGCGCGGGGTGCCGTGCCCGCCCATGATCCCGACCACTTTTTTCTTTGCCTCACGTTCCGCGCCCCCATCCAACAGATCGTGCAGCGCATCGTCGATGGCATGATCATGGATTCTCTGGGCCAGCGCCTCGACCACATCCGGCCGGTATCTTCCCTTGTCGTGAAAATGGTCATAGATGCGCTTGTCCATACTCTCGTCAACCTGCGCAGACCACCCCTCCATCAACTCTTCGCGCGTATAGAGATTGTGGCGGTTCGGATGGTACGGCAAACCGGGGACCCGGGGGAAAATCAATGCTCCCCTGAGCCGCAAGGTTTCCAGATTCAGGTCGTCTGGAAACCGGCAACCGAGAAACACCGCACCATTGCACTGGAGCGCAGCCCAGTCGATGTCCTCCCCCCTCAGATCCAAGCCCTGCACCACCGCGCAGTCCAGCTGGCCCTGCTGCCGGACCAGGGAGCAAAAAGTATCAATTTCACGGATGGGCGAACAGGACGTTAGCGGGTGGGGATTGATCATTGGTGACTGATGATTGGTGGTTTCACCCGATGGCGCTTTCCTTGAGGAGGCCCACATAGGGGAGGTTACGGTAACGGCCCCGATAGTCGAGACCGTAGCCGACCACAAATTCATCACCGATCACAAAGCCGGTGTAGTCGGCCGCCAGCACCTCATCCCTGGGGATATCCTTGGCTAACAAAACACAGGTTTTCACCTCGGCGGCGCCGTGCTCCCTGAGCTTTTTCATGACGGCGTCCAGCGTCCGCCCGGTATCGAGGATATCATCCAGAAGGAGCACACTCCGCCCATCCACGTCGGGCATTGTGTTATCGAGAAACGACACCACCCCGCTGCTTTCCGTCCCGCCGTGATAGCTGGCAACATTCAGACACTCGATTTCCATCGGCAGTGGCACCCGCCGCAGCAAATCCGCCATAAAAAGAACCGCCCCCTTGAGTAGCGCCACCACCACCATCGGCTTCCCCTCGAAATCAAGCATCACCTTTTGCGCCAACACATCGAGACGCTTTTTGATCACCTCCTCGTCGATCAATACTTTTTCTATATCCTGATGCACGGACGCAGTCTAAGCCCAAAGATTTAAACTCCAAACTCCAAATGGGAAGAATTGCCTCCACCGGGCTCAGGGCTATCCTTGCCCGGCTCATGCCCCGGCCACAATCGGCCCCAAAAAACGGCTTCCTTGGAAACATGGCAGATTGTGCAACATTGGGACTGTCTCTAATACACATCTCCGAGCCCACGAGACTCGTGCATTCATCGCGTATGCCGTCGTGTGCTAGAAAAATGGGGGGGGGTGGGGGGGGGGGGGGGG
>JARFRT010000106.1 GCA_029287105.1 Akkermansiaceae bacterium
ATGCAGGGCTTCGCGAATCTGTTCCGTTTTGCGTGTGGGGCTGAGCTCCCAGACGAGGGGTTTGCGCGGGTCAACATGTCGCAGGAGTTTTTTGAAATCGAGCTCGCCGGTGAGCGGGACGCGGTGATCCCGTTCGGGCCAGTGGACATCGTGGACGTGGCACCCGATCAGGTAGGGAGCCATCTTTGCCAGCCATTGGTCGTGGTCGAGCAGGCCGAGGTTGTGCTTTAGCTGGACATGACCGAAGTCGTGCCAGTAGCCGACCCACGGGTTGTCCTTGAAGTGTTCTTGCAGCCGGATCATCTCGCTTTCGCTGGGCACGTCTTCGAAGCGACTGCGCGATTCCACGGCGAGTGGGATTTGCAGCTCGGCGGCTTTCTCGGCCAACGATTCCAGTGCTTCGATGGCGCGTTGGAAGTAGAGGGGCGCGATTTTTTCACGTTTGCGGACGAAGTCGAGTTTGGCCTTGGCATATTCCGGGCTGAGTTGTTGGCCTTCCTTGACCATGGTGGTCAGGCGCTTGGTCCATTTTTTGCTCGGCATGGGTACGGAGCCCATATGCATGACGACGTAGTGCGCCTTGAACCCGGCGGCGACCTCGAGGGTTTTCAGGCTCATCTCCATGGCGCGTTGCCGGTCATAGGGCCGGTGTGATGTAAACTCGTAGGCGTCGGGGGCATCGATCATCACTTCGACCGGTGACGGGAAATAGTTATGCACTCCCGAGCAGCGGAATTTGCCCGCCTGATAGGCTTTTTGGATTCCGGGCAGTTTGCTGATGGTCATGCCATGGCTGAGTTCCATGGTGTTGAATCCAAGATTGAGGATTTCATCGACCATTTCCTCACCATCCGAGTGGCGCGAGTTGTTCCAGCACGTGGAGAAGGAGAGCATACGGCTTTAAGCTTTAAGTTTTAAATACCAACGAGGAGGGATATACGGCGGTTGCTGGCTGGTGTTTGTGGTCGGGAGTTGCTCGTCACGGCAGCTTCCAGTCTCGGCGGTGTTGTTGATATTCCGCTGTGGGAAGCACGATGTAGACCGGATTCCGGGCGGGGTCGATACGGGCGATGAGCTGTTTGAGTTGGGTTTCGTGCATGGTGGTGCAGCCGACGGTGGCCTTGCTGCCGCCGCCGCGCCAGATGTGGAAAAAAATGGCTGAGCCGAGGCCGGGGACAGGTCGGCCGCCGAGGACGGCATCGTTGTGGGCGATGTAGAGTTTGAGCGAGTGGGCGTGATCATCTTGGCGCATCTGCGCCTTTTTTTCCCAGCCCGCCTTGGGGTTGTGATTCAGGGTGAGGTGGCGATTGTAGTGCGGTGATGTTGGGTCCTCCACCCAGAGGTCGCGAGGAGTGACATGGCGGTAAGGGAGGTGCGGGTTGCGTTTGATCTCAGGTGCATACCCGTAGGCACCACCGATTTTGAAGATGCCGGCGGGGGTGCGTTTGTCGCCTTCCACCTTGCGAGGTGTGGCATTCGCTTGGAGAGGGTGGACCCCTTGACCCCATGCCAGGCCGTTACGGCCGAGTCGGCCTTTCCAGGATGTCCCGGCAGGTTTCCAATGGCGCCCCCGCTTTTCATAGACACTCAGGGTGACGTGGGAGGAGTTCCAGTCGCTGGCAATGCCGACGACGGCTTGGGTGCAGTTGCGTGGGACCTGTGCGGAAATCCAAGGCGATGTGAGGAGCAGCAATATCAGCAGTTTCATGGCCATATCCTTATCCTGATGCTTGTCCCTGCGCCAGTTCCTGGCAGCCTTTGATATCGAGTTTTCCGGAGGCGAGAATGGGGATTTCTTCGGTGGGGATAAAGGTTTTCGGGCACCAGAGGCTGGGCAGTCCCTGGTCCATCAGCTTGTAGCGGAGGTCAATGCATTCTTGCTCGACGGTGTCGCCACAGACGGTGGTGAGCAATGCGATGGCCTCACCTTTTTGGACATCGGGGATGCCGACCACGGCGATACGGCGTTCGGCATCCTGGTCGAGGCCAAGGACCTTGGTGATGGCAGCCTCGACGGTTTCGTGGGGGACCATTTCTCCTGCGATTTTAGAGAAGCGCGACAGGCGTCCTTCGATGTAGAGGAATCCGTCGTCATCAAGTCTGCCGATATCACCTGTGTTAAACCATCCGTCCGTGATGACCTCGGCAGTTTTTTTGGGGTTGTCGAGATAGCCGGAGAACACGTTGGCGCCGCGAAGCCAGATGGTCCCCTGGGTATCGATCGGGCAGGGGGCGCCTGTGGCCGGGTTGGTGATTTTGATGGCGATGCCGGGCAGGAATTTGCCAACGGAGCCGAAGCGGTTTGTCTCGATGACCGGCGCCGCACCTTGTTGTTCCGCTGTGGGTAGGTTGATATTGGTGGCCGGCGAGGTTTCAGTCAGGCCGTACCCTTCCATGGGAAGTATGGCAAATTTCTCCTTGAAGGCGGTAGCGAGCGACTGGGGGAGTTTTTCAGCACCGGTGACGACGTAATCGAGCGATTGCAGGAGTTCCGGTTTAACGCGGCGCATATAGCCACGCAGGAATGTTGGCGTGGAGAGCAGCATGTTCACCTTGTGCATGTCGATGAGTTCGGCGAGGCGCTTGGTTTCCAGCGGACTGGGATAGGTGACCAGGTTGACACCCTGGACGCAGGGGTACCAGAGTGTGACGGTACTGCCAAACGAGTGAAAGAGCGGCAGGCAACCGAGGACTCTGGCCTCGTGTCCGAGGTTGATCCGACTACCAAACTGGCAGACGTTTGCCAGGATGTTACGGTGGGAAAGTGGCACCCCCTTGGGTTCTCCCGACGAGCCGGACGTGAACAAGAGCACCGCTTCATCATCACCGCGGGAGCCACCGAGGCCAAGTATTCTGGCAATGATCGAGGTGGGGAGGAGTTTGCTGAGGACGACCCAGCAGACGATTTTCTTCTTCAGCATGGGCAGGGTGCGCTCGATGAAGATGAGGTCTCTGTTAGGTGGCCAGGGGAATGAGGGGATCTTGCGCACGAACGGGTCGGCGGTGATGAACTTGTCGACCCCTGACTGGCGGATTGAGGACTCGACCGCAGAGTGGCTGGAGGTGAAGTTGATATTAACCGGGATTTTTCCGGCAAAGAGGACGGCGAGGTTCGCGACCATGCCGCCCTTTCCCGGAGGCAGCAGGATCCCCACCCGTTTTTTACGGGTGAGTTTTTTGATTTCGCCCGAAAGGGCAATGGCCGCTCCGAGGATTCTATCAAAGGGTGTAGCGGTGTCATCGGTGCCATCAAACAGGGTGGTGGCCGAACCCTTTTTCTTAAGCCCCGCAATGATGGTAACAGGTAACGACCCCCGAAGGAATGAGCGTGATGAAAAGGAAATCTCGTCAGCGGCGTGGATTGATTGCCACCATGCGGCTACGGAGACATCCCGAGCGGGGATGAGGGGCGCGAAGGAGAATACTGAGCTGGGGAGCCGACTGGTGTTTTCCGTAGGAATCGTGATTTCTGCAGGTTTGCTGACCGCGATCGGGAGTACGGGGAGGCCGAGGGCGCAGAGTTGCTTGAGGGTGGCTGCCGGGATGTGGCAGCATTCGCCGTCGAGGCAGGAGACGAGGCCGGTCAGAAAGATAATGACCCCGCCATCGTCCAGGTGGCTTCGCAGCGTGTTGCCGATGGCAGCAGGGTCAGCATCAGCGGCGGAAAAGGTAACGGCGGTCACACTGTCGCGTTCCAGGTAGTTGCGTAGGAAATCGTCGAGAACGGCCTGTTCCTCACAGAGCCAGGTGATTTTCCTGCCGGAAAAAACCTGCTCCAGATGGAGTATTTCGTGAAAATCAAGACGGCCGGGGATGACAAGTGCTCCCTCTGTGGGGATGTTTTTTTGTCCGAGGATCTCTATTTTTTTACTCATGGGCAAGGTTGCTTGTAGGGGTCGGCCTGTTGGCTGAAGACCATCAAACCATCTCCTCTTACGCGCGGCAAGCTGGAAGCTTACAATACTTTCGCCAGCTGACCCGGCCTCTTTTGCCCGAAGTCGGATCGCGACGTTTTACAGGGCGTCTAGCACGCCGTTGACAAAGCGGGCCGAGTCGGTGCTGCCAAAACGTTTGGCGATCTCGATCGCCTCGTTGATGCTTACCGCCTTGGGGATGTCCCCACAGTGCTTGATCTCGTAAGTGGCCAGACGCAGGATCGCGCGGTCGACCGGGGCGACCCTGGCCGGGGCGTAGTTTTCAATGACGGCGGCGAGTGCGGCGTCTATGCTGTCCTTGTGCGCGAGAATCCCTTGGACGAGCGCTTGGGTTTCCTTGCGGAAAATCGATATCTCGGCGCTGCTGGCCCGGAGGTGGGCGAAGTTGCCCACCGATGATTCGGGATCTTCAATGGCATTGAGGCGTTCGGATACGCGTTCGAGATGGTTGAGGGACGCCGTGATGGACTCCAGTCGGTTTTTCCATGTGGGAAAGTCCTCGAGTGTCTGGTGCCATTCCTTGTGCCGTCCAACGAGGGTTTGGTTGGCGGTGATGATGGCGTCCAGATGACCGCTGGAAAGTTTGTCGCTGCTTTTACTTTTGCATGAAATTCTGAGTTCGGCGATCGCGTCGCTGAGCTGCTGTTCTTGGGAGAGGGTTTTTTGCAGGGCGGAAACAAGCGGTCCGGTGCCGTCGGTGGCCTTGAGTTCTGCCAGGGAGAGCGGAGCCCGCTCGATGAGTTTTGCGATACGGTTGTCACGTCCTTGGGCGACGTGAAGCATCGCCTTGGCCTTGGCCTGTACGAGTTTTCGTAGGCTTGTCTCCTGGGTGATATGCCAGAAAGTCTCCTGCATCTCGGAAGCCTCGGGGGCTCCGTCGAAGTCGGCAAAGTAGAGGAACTGGACCGCGGTCTCGCGGATGTTGCGCCGGTTAAGCATTACTGGGGAAAACGCGCGCGGTTGTGCGTTTGAGTTGGTGGAAGGTGTCGATGATGCTGACGGCGGCCCGGGCGGCTTCACGGCCGCGATTGAGTTTCGTTCCGATGCAACGTGCATAGGCTTGTTTCTCATCGCTGACAAGGATGACTTCGTGAATGACCGGGGTGGCGTGGTTGACGGCAATTTGTTGCAGGGCGTGGGTGACGCTTTCTGCGATCATGTCGCCGTGGGCAGTCTGGCCCCGGATAATGAGCCCGAGCGCGATGACGCAGTCGGGTTTTTCATGACGCATGACGGTTTCTATTGCGGCGGGGATTTCAAAGGCACCGGGGACCCAAACCAGATCGATGTAGGCATTGGTTGTCAACTGCGCGAGTTCCTGCTGGGCGTTTTCCACCAAGGGGGAGGTAAACTCTTCATTGTACTGGGCAGCGACAATGGCGATGGATATTTTTTGATTCAGGCTACGCGGCCTGGGTGGCAAGACCTTGGACATGCTGCTGGATAAGGTGTGTGGCTATGGCCTGCAAGGCGAATTTTGGAAGTTTTCATTCTCAGCACCACTCAGGCGCATTGAGCCAGAAGCGAGGCGGGCGATCATCGTAACAAAACAACACAAAATAAGTCGACAAAAACTTGCTTTGATGACGCGTACGGGTGTAGAAGGGGACAACTCTCAATTTCAATACCCCAATATTATGGGCCTTGATAAAATAACCACCAAATTTCAGGAGGCGCTGCAGGCTGCGCAGCAGCTCGCTTCGAGGTCGGCACATGCGGAGTTGAAGAGCCTGCATGTTCTTGTCGCGTTGTTGCAACAGGACGGGGGTATTGTTGTACCGATTCTGGAGAAGGCCGGTCTGGACGTAACCCGGCTCAAGGCATCGGCGTTATCATCCCTTGAGCGTGAGCCGAGTATCCAGGGGGCGGCATCCCAGCCTCAAATGAGTTACGGTTTACGGACCCATCTTGATGCTGCGGACAAGGTGCGTGAGCGGATGGGTGACGAGTATCTGAGTGTGGAGCATTTTCTGCTAGGCGCGCTGGATTCGGATTCGCCCGCTGGGAAGATCCTCAAGGAATCCGGTTTTGACCGGGCCAAGGCGGATGCGGCCTTGAAAGAAATTCGTGGCAGCCAGAAAGTCACTGATCAGGATCCTGAGGGGAAATACCAGACCTTGGAAAAATATGGAACCGATCTGACGGCGAAGGCGCGCGAAGGAAAGATTGATCCGGTGATTGGTCGGGATGAGGAGATACGCCGGATTATGCAGGTGCTCTCCCGGCGCACAAAAAACAACCCGGTGCTCATTGGCGAGCCTGGGACAGGAAAAACGGCGATCGTGGAAGGCCTTGCCCGGCGCATTGTCAGTGGCGACGTCCCCGATTCGATGAAAAACAAGCGTCTCATCGCGATGGACCTCGGCGGGATGATTGCAGGTGCGAAGTACCGTGGCGAGTTTGAGGACAGGCTCAAAGCATTTCTCAAGGAGGTGACCGAATCCGAGGGTGAGATTATTCTCTTCATCGATGAACTCCATACCATCGTTGGTGCTGGAGCGAGTGAAGGGGCGGTGGATGCGTCCAACCTGCTCAAGCCCCAGCTTGCCCGGGGCGAACTCCACGCGATTGGTGCCACGACTTTGGATGAGTACCGCAAGTACATCGAAAAAGATGCCGCCTTGGAGCGCCGGTTCCAGCCGGTGAGGTGCGACGAGCCGAGCGTGGAAAGTACCGTCGCCATTCTCCGCGGCTTGAGAGAGCGCTACGAAGTGCATCACGGCGTGCGGATCAAGGACAGCGCGCTGGTTGCCGCGGCTCACCTCAGTGATCGTTACATCACCGATCGCTTTTTACCGGACAAGGCGGTGGATTTGATGGACGAGGCGGCGTCGCGCCTTAAGATCGAACTCGACTCCATGCCGACCGAGATCGACCAGATCGATAGGCAGGTCATGCAGTTGGAAATGGAACGCCAGGCATTGGAAAAAGAGAACGATGCTGCCAGTGCCACGCGACTGGAAAAAGTGCGTGAGGAAATGGCCAATCTGAAGGAGGAGTCGGCAGCCATGACGGCGCGCTGGAGGAATGAAAAAGACGTTATCGACGTGGTGCGTGCCTCGCAGGAGCGGATTGATGAACTCAAGACCGAGGCTGAGCAGGCGCAGCGGCTCGGCGACCTGAACCGCGCCTCCGAGCTCACCTACGGCAGCCTTCCCCAGGCCGAACAGGAATTTGAAGATGCGCAGGCCAAATTGCTGGCACTCCAGGGTGACAGTCGAATCCTCAAGGAGGAGGTGACCGAGGAGGATATTGCCCAGGTGATTTCGACCTGGACGGGTATCCCGGTGAGCCGCCTCCAAGAAGGGGAGCGCCAGAAGCTTGTGCAAATGGAAGCGCGTATCGGTGAGCGCGTCATCGGCCAGCAAGGAGCCGTGGTTGCGGTCGCCAATGCAGTGCGTCGCGCCCGCGCCGGGCTGCAGGATGAAAACCGTCCGATCGGGTCATTCCTTTTTCTCGGGCCGACGGGTGTGGGCAAAACGGAACTTTCCAAGGCGCTCGCCGAGTTTCTCTTTGACGATGAACATTCGATGGTCCGTATCGACATGTCCGAGTACATGGAAAAGCACAATGTCGCCCGCCTGATCGGGGCCCCTCCCGGGTATGTGGGATACGAGGAAGGCGGGCAGCTCAGCGAGCATGTTCGGCGGCACCCGTATTCCGTGGTTCTCTTTGATGAAATCGAGAAGGCACATCCGGATGTTTTCAACGTGTTGCTGCAGGTGCTTGATGATGGTCGGATCACCGATGGCCAGGGGCGTACCGTGGACTTCCGCAACACCGTGCTGATCATGACCTCCAATATTGGCAGTCAGTATATCATGGGTGAGGAGAGTGCCGAGCAGCGTGAAGCCAAGGTGTTGGAGTCATTACGCGCTCACTTCCGGCCGGAATTCCTTAACCGGGTTGATGAGACCGTGATCTTTGACCGGCTCAACCGTGAAGAGCTGGCTGAGATTGTTGGGCTCCAGTTGGAGCGGGTGCGTGGGCGTCTTGCCAAGACGGGGATAGGGTTGGCGATTTCCACCAAGGCCAGGGAGTTGATCGCGGACCGGGGTTACGATCCTGTTTACGGGGCGCGTCCGTTGAAGCGGGCTATTCAGAAACTTCTGCTGGACCCGCTGAGCATGGAAGTGCTCGAGGGGAACTTTGTGGAAGGTGACGTCATCCAGGCGGAGGTGCAGGACGGGGATATCATTTTTACGAAGTAGACGGGAGACACTGATTAAATTTTAAAATTTATTTTGAACATTTGTTGATTTTCTATTGTCTACGTCTTTTGGAACTCGTAGGATGCGACATGCCCCGATAAGGCCACCTCGATGATCACAGGCATTGTCTGCCATACTCATTGTCTGCGTCGATGAATACGGGCGATAACAATCGCAATAACAGTTAACAGCCGATCTTTCAAATCAACCTCCCCCTAACCCAACAAACTCATGTCTCAGCAAGGAATATTCAGTATCGCCCCCGACGCCCAAACGGGCGGACCCACCCACAACCAAGTCAATGGCGGCGAAAACGGAAGTCCCTTTACTTCCGTAACCGACGAGCCGTCTCAAGCCCCCGATCAAGCATCTCCTTTCACCGCAGTGCATGAGTCTCCCTTCCAGCAGCCCCGAGGTGCCGAAGGAAGTGGGCGTAATGGCGGCGGAATCCCTGAACGCCGCCCTGAGGGACAGCCCTCGGCCCTGGGTGGTGGCGCAGCTGAGCCTGAGACCACCGTTCAGGCCGAGCCTGCCGCCGAAGCCCATGTTTTCCAGTCCGCCAACGATCAAGGAGGCGGTGCATTTCAAATGAACGGCTTTCCCGAGCAAGCTGGAGGGCAGATGATGGAAGCTGCCCCTGTGGCCCCCGCGGCCCCCGTGCAAGAAGCTTCTCCTTTTGTTGCCGTGCAACATGAACGGCCCGATTATGAGGCCGCCAAGGCCGGTCTTGAGCCGCAGCAGGATTTCGCGGCCGTGCATCCCCGGTATACTCCGGCGCAAGGGGCGCAAGCGCCACAGCCTGCCGTTTCAGCACAGCAGCCCCAGCCCCAGGCCCAACCTGTGTACGCGCCACAGCCCGACGTCCCCGCGGCCCAGGCCCAGACGTCCGCCGTTCATCCTGTGAGCGAACCCAAGGCGGTGACGCCAGCATTCCAGCAGTTGGAGTTGCGGGCTATTTTCGGTGTGGATCATGCATTGGATATGGGCCAAATCCTCCAGCGCGCCCGCACCCTGCCAGGCATCCGTAATGTTGCGGTGGTTGGTCAGCAGGAAGCGCAAGCGCTGTCGAATTTCCGTCATGCGATCCAAGGTATGGGCTTGGGTGATCCTAACGAGATGAAACTGAATTCCGGTGGCGGCACGGTTGATTTCATCACCGAGGGTGAGACCACGGTAGCAGTGTTACTCGAAGGCTCGTACGCCCCGGGTGTTCTGGAGACATTGATGATCGTGGCCCGTGAGATTGGCAAACTGGCCTAACTCAAAAAAACCATGGCAAAATGGGCGAAGGATTCGGGTGAGGTCAGTATCAAGATTGCCGTTGTCGGGCAGACGGGATCCGGGAAAAGCAGTATCCTGCGCGATCTGGCAACATCCCATGGCCAGGCGTCGGTCCGGATGGCGACCCTTTCTGAGGCGGAGGTGACGCGCACGGAATTTATCTGGCCCGAGCCCATCACCGACGGCCCGTTTGTGCACGTCAGGGTCTTTGCGCTGTCGGGACAACCACGGCATCAGGCGGCCGAGCAACTGGTGTTAGCGGGTGCGGATGGAATGGTTTTTGTGGTCGATTGTGACCCGCGGTACATTGCCGCCAGTCGTGACAGTCTGCTTGCGATGATGGCCAATGCCTCCCATGTGGGGGTGGACTGGGGGAAGATGGTCGTTGTGATGCAATACAACCGCGCCGAGCGCTACCCCCATTTGCAACCCCAGGAGTTGGATAAGTGGCTGGGGATTGAAGATGGCAAGGTGGCACGCTTCATCACCTCATCCACGCGGAAGGATGATCTGGGCGTGGCGGTCAATGACGTGGTGAAAAAAGTGATCGCCCGCCTGACTGAGCAGGCATCAATGGCCTGATTGTATTTCACTCGCTCGTGCTACCTGGAGGATTTTTTTCTCACCCATGTGGGGGCCGAGGATTTGCAATCCGACGGGCAGTTGGCTCCCGGTTTCAGAGGTGATCGTTCCACAGGGGACGCTGATGCCGCAGATGCCGGCAAGGTTGGCGGAGATCGTATAAATATCTGCGAGGTATTGCTGCAGCGGATTGTCTTTATCAGCTCCTAACAGAGGTGCGGCGCTTGGGGTGACAGGCGAGAGAATCGCATCCACGTTCTGGTAGGCATTCTGGAAGTCCTGACGGATCAGGGTGCGCACTTTCTGGGCGCGGTTGTAATACGCATCATAATAACCCGAAGAGAGCACATAGGTGCCGAGGATAATGCGGCGTTTTACCTCGGGCCCGAATCCTTGCTCACGGCTGCGGCGGTAGAGGTCGAGGATGTCATCGGGTTTTTCTGCGCGGTTGCCATAACGGACGCCGTCGAACCGGGATAGGTTGGAGGATGCCTCCGCCGGGGCGATGATGTAATAGGTGGCTACGGCGTATTCCGTATGAGGCAGTGAGATTTCAACCATCTCGGCCCCGGCCGACTCCAGACCGGCAATGGCTTGATCAATCTGCTTGCGGACAGCGGGGTCGATGCCTTCACCGAAGTATTCCTTGGGGAGGCCGAGTTTCATCCCGGCGACGCCTTGATCCAGTCCCCGGGTGAAATCGGGAACATCCTGCTCAAGCGAGGTCGAGTCGGAGGTGTCGTAGCCACACATGGCGTTGAGCATCAGGGCGGCATCCTCAACGTTGTGGGTGAGCGGGCCGATCTGATCGAGCGACGAGGCAAAGGCGACCAGACCGTAGCGGGAAACACGGCCGTAGGAGGGTTTGAGGCCGACCACTCCACAGTGGCTTGCCGGTTGGCGGATCGATCCCCCGGTGTCCGATCCCAGTGCGGCGATGGCACAGCGTGAGGCGACGGCCGCGGCTGAGCCGCCGGACGATCCACCGGGCGTACGTGTGGTATCGCTGGGGTTGCAGGTTGTGCCGAGGGCTGAGCTTTCCGTAGTTGAGCCCATGGCGAACTCATCCATGTTGGCGCGGCCAAAAGGGATGGCGCCGGCTTGGCGCAGCTTGCTGATGACCGTGGCATCGTAGGGAGCATTGTAGGCACCATCGAGAAACTTGGAGCCACAGGTGCAGGGCTGCCCTTTGACGTTGATGTTGTCCTTGATCGCAATCGGGATGCCGCCCAGCGGTTGACTCAGATCGGCCTTGTTGGCTTCTTGTTTCGCGCCCTCCAGATCGTAGGAAAGATATGCGCCAATGGTGCCATTCGTGGATTCGATCGATTCCACCAGGGCGTCGAGAATATCCCCCGGCTGAATGTCACCGCTGGTGAGCTGCTTGCGTAGGCCGGAAATACTTTGGAGGGGAAGAGACATGGGTGGGTGGGTGGGTGGGAGTCGGGAGTCGGGAGTCGGGAGTCGGGAGTCGGGCGTCGGGAGTCGGGAGTCGGGAGTCGCGAGTCGGGAGTCGGGAGTCGGGGGTCGGGGGTCGGGAGTCGGGAGTCGGGCGTCGGGGGTCGGGGG
>JARFRT010000134.1 GCA_029287105.1 Akkermansiaceae bacterium
TGGCAGCATTTCGTCTTGATAACCGTTACAGCATGCATGAGAGCTATCGTAGCCAACAACAGACCTAAATGATGTGAAACTACGAAGCTTACGTGAAAAAAACCGAAATTCTACGCATGCCCCCACGTCCTCCCCCTAAAACAAATAAAACAGGATCAGGGTATAAATAAGCGCTTTTGTGGCAGAAATGAGGATTTTTCAAGCTAACAGAACAACCTCGCAAACCACGTATTTATAACACATTGAGCAACATTGAACCCTCTCCGTGAGGCCGGATTCAAGTCCCTCTTCCTGCACCATTTTTCAATGGCCCGGATTAACCTCCGGGCCTTTTGTTTGCAAGGGTTTAAGAGTCATGCCTCCTGATAGAAAAAATCGTGTCTCGCTCCTAAAATGCACCAAAATGCACGGTTTTGCGTTGTTTATAGAGAGACATGTAGAGAGACAATCTTGACTACCTCACCCCAATAAGATATCTGCGCGCGCGCGTGAGGCTGGGTGGGTATTTTATTGTTCAATCCTTTCCATCCGTTTTGCTAAACGATCAGAAACGAACAGGCGAGGAACTAACGGACAAACTCTGTGAGCAGGTGGAGGCAATCAATCCCGATCTGGAAGAGTATCTTCGGATGATATGTCCGGTGTTTTACTCAGACACTGACGACACTTGGGAATGATGCCTACCCAACCGCCTGGTATTTCTTGAAGTTTTCGGCTTGCTCGAAAATCTCCTTATACACCTCGTCGCGGTCTACGGGTGGGTAGCCGTTCTTGGCTAGGAGGATGATCAAGCCCACTTTAAGCTCTGCCTTGATGTCATCGCGGTGGCTCCAGTCGGTGTATTGGGCTTTGTCATCGACGACGGTTTTCACATCCTTGGCGAGGTGGAGCAATTTGTCCTCGGGGTAGTCGAAGTCATACTTGTGTGCGAGGGCTTTGAGAATGTCGTAAAATGCTTTCTCCTCAAAATCGATGCCGAGATCGGCGAAGGATTCCTTCTCCTTCTTCATGGCGTGGTAGAGGTCGATGATTTCATCGGTGAAGTCCTCCAGGACGTTACTGGTTAACACGTCTTTTTCGTCACGTTCATTATACTTTTCGACCAGTGCCTTGAACTGCTTGGAGAAATCCACCCCCTTCATCTTGTTGATCTTCTTGAAATCATCGATGGCTTTTTTGAGGAGCTGTTGCAGAAGCTTGAGTTTGGTGTTGGGTAGCTTGATTTTCTCGATTTTAGCGAGGTAGTTCTCGCTGAAGATGTCCACCTCCGTGGCTCCGTCTTCCCCGAGTTTGAATATCTCCTCGACACCGTCGCTCTGGATCGCGTCCTTGATCATGTCACGCACCTTGGCATTCATCTGTGCCGTGTCTGGGGCGTTGCCTTTGGTGAGTTTGAAAACAATCGACCGCACGGCGAGGTAGAAGTGAATATGATCACGCTCGGGTTGGGTGAAGCCGTCGCTGCCGCTGCAAATATCGTAGGCGGCTTTCATGCGCTTCACTAATTCCATGAACCGCTTTTCCAGCTTCTCGGTGAGTTGCACATATTCCGCTGCATGATTCAGCGCATCGAGCTGGTCGAGAGGTGATCCTGAGAAATAGGGAGTGGTATCGAACTTGTGGAAGATGGCCTCCAGCAGGGCGAGGTGATCCTTAACGATGATGATCGATTGCTCAATGTCCTCGATATTGGATTGATCACTCTTGGAGTATTTGGCCAGTGCCTTGTTCATCTGCCGCTTGATTCCGATG
>JARFRT010000155.1 GCA_029287105.1 Akkermansiaceae bacterium
CACCTACCTGGCGTCGATCGGATACCACGAGCTCTTTGTCAACGGCGAGAGGGTCGGCACACGCGTGCTTTCACCCGGCGTGACCAACCTCGAGAAGCGCGTGCTCTACGTCACCTACGACATCGCCAGCAAGTTGAAAAAAGGTGACAACGTCATCGCCGTCTGGACCGGCCCCGGCTGGGCACGCGCCGATGGCTCGTATGGCAAAGGCGTCTGGAAACAGGACTCGATTTTCAAATGCCAGGTCAACATGTCGAACGGGCAGAGCCTACACACGGACACCAGTTGGAAATGCAAACTCAGCTCAAGCGAAAACCTCGGCCTCTGGAAAGGCGGCGGACGCGGCGAATACGGCGGCGAGCTGATCGACGCCCGGAACCACATCGCCGATTGGAATCAGGCGTCGTACGATGACAGCGGCTGGGCGGATGCCACGGCCTACGAGAAGTCGATTATCATGTCGGCTGAAATGCAGGAGCCCGACCGCAAAATCAAAACCCTGACACCGGTGAGCGTGGTCGCAAACGACGGAAGTTACACGGTGCCCACCGGACGCCACACAGCAAACCCGGTGACGATCAGCAAAAACGACGGCAAATATATCTTCGACATGGGAGAGAACTTCACCGGCTGGATCGAGTTCGACATGAGAAATGGAAAAGAAGGTGGCGTCGTGAAATTTTACACCTCTAACGGTAAGGGGAACATCCTTGAGTATAAACAGGAAAGTCACTACATCCACGACGCCAGCGGCACCGGCACATTCAGCCATCGGTTTAACTACCAGGCCGGACGTTGGATCACCGTTGATGGACTGGGCTACAAACCCGAGCTTAAAGATCTCAGGGGACACATCGTCACTAACGACCGCGAACGGACCGGTAGTTTTGTTTCTTCCAAGGAGCTCTTCAACCAGATCTACGAAGCCGACCTCCGCACCTACCTCGCCAACACCGTCAATGGTGTCACCATGGACTGCCCGCACCGTGAACGCTACGGCTACGGTGAGATTGCGCTGGCCTGCACCTGGGGCTGCGCCATCCCGCACTTTGAATCCGCCGCCTATTACCGTAAAGCCTGTCGCGACTGGTACGACGTGCAGTCCGAGGACGGATTCGTCAACACCATAGCCCCCCAGGTTTACAAAGGCGCCGGCGGTACCCTCTGGAGCAGCGCCCCCGTCACTCTGACCTGGGAGTTTTACCGGTCCTACGGCGATCAAAAAATTCTCGAAATGGGGTATGAGCCGATGAAAAAGTGGCTGGATTATCTGAATAAGTCGGTCTCCGACGAAGGAGTGCTCGTCCAGTATACCAAAGCCTCACGCTTCCTCGGCGACTGGGCTACGCCGCACGGCTCGGAATACGGCAACATCCCCGCCGCCAAGTTGTTTAACAATTGTGTTTACGCCTACAACCTGAACGTCTTTGTCCAGACCGCCAATATCCTCGGCAAGCCAGACGTCGCCGCCACTTACGCAGCCCGACTGAAAAACCTGCAAAAAAGCGCGCACCAACATTTCTTTAACGACGACACCAAAACCTACATCGACGGACGCCAGCTCTCGATGGCATTCCCACTCTACACCGGCATCACCCCGGAAAGCGAAAGGGCGGCGGTTTACGCGAATTTTGTCGATGAAATCAAAAACAAAAAACCTTACCTCGACACCGGAAGCTCCGGCTTGCCGATGCTCTTGAAATACATGGTCGAGGACGCCGAGCGCGCCGACCTGCTCTACACCTGTCTCGCCCGCACCGAATACCCGGGCTACGGGCACTTCATCGAGAACGATGAAACAACCTGGCCGGAGTACTGGAAAACCGAGCACGAGGCCAGCCGTATCCACACCTGCTACACCGGCATTGCCGGGTATTTCACCAAAGCCATCGGCGGCATCCGCCACGACCCGTCAAGCCACGGGATGCAGAAGTTTTTGATCAAACCCAAACTGGTCGGCGACCTGACATTCGCCAACACCACCAGCGGCTCGTACTATGGAAGCATGGTCAGTAACTGGTCGCGAGTGGGGACCACCGGCACATTCCACATCGAAGTGCCACCCAACACCACCGCCACCGTCTCCATCCCGGCCAAGGACATCAAGGACATCACCGAAAGCGGTAAGCCCGCCGACCAGGCCGAAGGCGTCACCTACCTCAAGTCCGACGCCGGCCACGCCGTGTTCACCGTCGATTCCGGCGTCTACGACTTCACCAGCACATCCGTCCCGGTCGCGAAGTAACAGAGGGGGTTTTTCAAACCGCGAAAAAAGACGAAATGCGCGAAAGGAGGACTTGGGTTGCGGGCTTGGGTTGCCGAGGGACAGGAGTGTCCCTCCTCCCTTGGCCGTCGGCCCGCGGAGCGGACGTAAATAGGGAGTGTGGGCGAGGCAGTCCTGCCCACAGCAGAGGACAGGTGAAG
>JARFRT010000178.1 GCA_029287105.1 Akkermansiaceae bacterium
CCTTGTAGCTGTGTTGTTGAATGTAAAACAGGGCGAGGGGGGCGCGGAAATTCTCATCGAGCTGCCCGAGCAGGCGCACCGCACGCTTGCCATCCATCCGTCGGCCGCTGTCTTCCTCGTGCGCCGGTAACTGGTATTCGATTTCATCGATGTCGCTGTCCGAGTATCTCTTCTGTCGGCGCGACAACGCCAGGTGCTCGCGGAACAGGGTGGTAAAAAGCCAGGTTTTCGCCTTACTCTTATCTTTCAATTGGTGTCCCTTCTGCGCCCATATACAAAAAGTCTGCTGCACGAGATCCGCCGCACCATCCGGGTTCTTTGCCAACGAATAGGCAAAGCGGTAGAGCGGCTTGTAGTGGGCGTCCACTAATTCTTCAAATTCAGACATCGCACCCGTAAGATGACGCAATGCATCCTTTATTCCGATCAAATTAATACCTTCCTCGTAATATCCATCGACGCGCAGCTTGTGCGGGTTTGACAGCAGGGCGAAAACCCTGCAAGAACTCCACCGGTTCCCGCGTATAAATCCGGTCTGGTCACACCAGACCCACTCCACAGACCCACTCCCAAAAACCATGATCAACACACTGCCACGCATCACTGTCGCCCGCCTGTCAACCCGGCTAATGCCCGTCCTTCTGTTGCTACCCCTCACTGTGTTGGCGCCTCTCGCTGCGGCGGAAGAGAGCAAGCCACACCCCGTCAAAATCGAAGGTGCTGAGAATCTTTTTAACGGAAAGGATTTAACCGGTTGGAAAGGCAACCCCGATCTCTGGTCGGTGAAAGACGGTGTGATTCACGGGACGACTCACGGTCATAAGATCAAAGGCAACACCTTTCTGATTTTGGACGCCGGGGACATCGAGGATTTCCACCTCGTCTACGAAGCCCGCTGTCAGGGGAACAACTCCGGGGTGATGTACCGTAGTCTGGTCCTCGATGAAAAGAAGTTTGTGATGAAAGGCTACCAATGTGATCTCCACCCGAAGCCATCCTATCTCGCGATGATTTACGGCGAAAAGGAGCGTGGCATCATCATCACCCGTGGCCAGAAAATGGTCATCGATGAGGCAGGGAAGAAAACGGTGATTTCATCGGAAAAGCCGGGGGCGGTCGATACCTCCCAGTGGCAGACCTACGAGGTCATCTGCAAAGGCAATCACATCGTACACAAACTCAATGGCAAGGTCGCCATTGACCTGACGGACAACTTCAAGGATCGCATCAAGAAGGGGAAAATCGGTCTGCAGTTGCATGCGGGTGGCGCCATGATGGTCGACTTTAGGAACATCCAACTGAAGCGATTGAAGTAATCCCACGGGGCGTTCAGCTTGCTGGCCGCGAAGGCGGGCCCGACGCGATGCCCCTGAGGGAGGGCCTTGCACCCTCCCAGCTCTCCCTGATCAGCTACGGGCGACCGACTAGCGCACGGATGGCGCTGACGGGGACACAATTGCGGATGACCATTTGGAAATTCTTGTTCTCGGTCGGCTTGGCAGTTACTTTGCGAGGTTTGGCCCCCTGCTTCGCCAACTTCGCCTTCGTGGGCACCGGTGAATAGATACTCTGGGTGCTGGCAACCATGCCAACCAAATTACCCGCCGAGTCCATCACCGGTCCGCCGCTCGAGCCACGGGCGAACTCAGCGGTCACCGCCATCACTGCCGGGCTGACTCCCTTGGCGGCACGCTTGCGATAATAACGCGACACCTTGCCCGATGTGTAGGTATAATAGCGCCCGCCCGGGTGGGCTATGATGTGAAGATCACTGCCGACCGCCGCGTCCGGCCCGAGGGCAATCGGTTTGAAGCCCGATCCTGATACCTTGAAAATGGCCACATCGTCACTCTTGCTCGCCGCCAGAATCTCGGTCACGGCCGCCACCTTGCCATCCCGCGTCCGGATGCCAAACCCCGCCACATCCTTGCCGTCAAAGACGTGATAATTCGTCACCATCACCCCGTCCTCCGTCAATATCCACGCCGTCGCATTACTCGAACTGTGCCAGTTATCACACTTGCCACATTTGTAAACCGTCCCGATCACCACGACACTATCCGCACGCGCTGCGTAGAGGTTCTCCAATTGCCCCACCGATGCGGCGGCCAGTTCAAGCTTACACTTCGTCCGCCCAAGTTGAGACTGCAGTTTCTTCGACGACACTATCTTGCCGCTGTCGGCAAGCGATTTCAGGCCCTTGGTCAGACCTTTGGCGACGGCAGCATCATCCACCGTCACAGGGGCTGCCTGCACACTCGAAACCCAAAACAGGGCCGCCAATGAAAATGTCATGGAAAGGTTATTCATCTCTGCACCCTATAACGACAAACCCACGCCCCATTTGCCTAAAAAAATGATCCGTCCATTGCTCGGCCGCAGGTCCCGCCCATCAGCATCCATGCCATCAAATCAAAGAATCACCCCTGCCGTTGGAGGCTGCAGACGCCGTGTTTATTCAAACAGCGTTGGAATTCCGTAATTGACCGAAGGGTTGAAATTACATAGATATTAATCAGTCTCTATTTAGAGATTGTAACAACACAATACTTTCCTAACAGATTCAATGATGAACCGGTCTCAATGGTAGGGCGGCTAAATTCCGCGGATGTGTGAGGGAAACACCCTTACAACTATGAAAAACTTAGAAATGATTGCCGTAGTCAGTCTAATGGCCGGTGCTATTCTTATCGTGTGGCAGATTCTCTCCCGGTTCTCAAAGTCGAGAATTTCCCTGAAACACGACCTCGAAATCCTCAAGTTGCTGCCACCCACATCGATCTATGCCGACCGACTCCGCAAACGGGTCGAAGCCCGGCTCAAGAAAAACTACGGCGAGGAAAAGCCCGTTTCATGGGGTGGCTTCGCATTTGCCGCAGTCATCTTCGTGACCTTCTCCATTGTCACCTATATCAACTTCATCGGTGGCCGGGTGATGGTCGGGGCCATCACCTCCGCCTTCTGCCTGCTGAGTTTACTTTCCGCGGTCTGCCAGCTCGCGCCCAACGAAAACTAACGTTTTCCGAGCCAACATCCCGATGGCGAATAATCGCCAAGCGCGGCTCCTGCAGATCCAGCTGGGCCGGACTTGGACTCACCGGCACCGCAGACTTTCTCCACCGGCGGTGACTGCGGGCTTGCCATGGGGGCGGAGACCGTGAAGGCTTCCGCCAATCATGAGCAGGGAAGCAAGAGCGGCGATCGAGCGGGCCAAGGCGGTATTATTTGACTTTGACGGGGTCGTCCTCGACAGCGAGTGGCCCATTTATCAATCATGGAAACGGTTGTTCGAGCGGGAGGGTTTCCATCTGCAGCAAGAGGTTTATGTCAAGTGTATCGGCAGTGATTTTGATACCTGGTCGCCGCCCGACTATCTGGAGGAGCTGAGCGGCCGGACGTTTGACTGGCCGCAGGAAAACGCGATGCGGAGCGAGCAGATCATGCGTGACCTGGAAAATGCGGTCCCGATGCCGGGAGTCGCCGGTTTGATCGAAGAATTTGGTGACAAACCGACGGCGGTTGTGTCCAGCTCATCGCATCACTGGGTGGACGGCTGGCTGGAGAAACTCGGATTGATGCCGCACTTCGACACCACGGTCTGCCGTGGGGACGCGGCCAGAATCAAACCGGCACCGGACCTTTTTCTCGAAGCCGCCAGACAGCTCGGGATCGACCCGCGCGACTGCCTGGTGATTGAGGACTCCATGAATGGTCTCCTCTCCGCCCACGAAGCTGGGATGAAGGTGATCGCCGTGCCCAATCAACTGACCCGCGTGCTCGATTTTAGTCGCGCCGACTGGGTGCTGGAGTCGTTGGAGTCGCTGGAGATTTTCAATGCGTCTGCTTCAACCCGTGGTTCGCAGCCCGCTGGCAATCGCATTGACGGAATACTGTAAGGCATTGAGATACTCGGACTCTTTGGCCGGATCGCCCGACTGCTGCGAGGCCCGCCAGTCGGCAAGCAGTGAAATCTGCTGCTCGTGCAGAAGGCGCAGCGGCAGTTCCCTCATCTGCAAAGTGCGCAGCATCCGTGGTCGACGCTCGGCGAAGGTGGAGCCGAAAATTTGATCGATCATCTTACCGGTGCGGTGGAATTCAGGTATGATGATCCCTTGGAAGCGGTCGCGCAGTTCCTCATCCTGCACCAGGCTGGCGTAGGATGCCATGAGCTCCACATCGGCGCTGACCAGGTTGGTCTCGACGTTGGTCAGCAGGTATCGCAGGAACGGCTCTTCGTGGATGATGGCCGAAAGGGCTTCGAAATCGTCGGGATTTTCCGACTTGAGTTTTTCAAGGGCGGATCCGACACCAAACCAACCCGGCATGTAGTAGCGCGCCTGGGTCCAACTAAACACCCAGGGGATGGCGCGCAGGTCCTCAAGGGTGGCCGTGCCCGTACGACTGGCAGGGCGGGAGCCGAAGCAGCCGCGTTCGAGCGCATCGATCGGGGTGGCTTGACGGAAAAACCGCATGAAACCCGGCTCTTCTAACAATCGTCGGTAACCGGCACGGCTCTCTGCTGAAAGCCATTCCATAATCCCCTGGTAGCGATTGCCACCGAGATTGGACACGCCATGATTTTTTTTGTTGGCTACGGTCACCCCGGTGACACCTGCGAGGAGTAATTCGAGGTTGTAGGCGGCGTTTGACCGATGCGCATATTTCCGGGGAATCACCTCGCCCTGTTCGGTCACGCGCATGGCGCCGCTGAGGCTACCGGCGGGGAGTGAGCGAAGGAACCACTGGACCGGACCAGCCCCCCGGCTAATCGTCCCTCCCCTGCCGTGGAAGAATTCGCAGCGGGCCCCGGCATCGCGGCACGCTGTGGTGATCTGCGCCTGGGCTTTTTGCAACGACCACTGACCTGAAAGCAGGCCGCTGTCTTTATTGCTGTCACTGTAGCCCACCATCACCGGCATGTGGGATGCACCCCTGGGACCCTCGCAAAGAAAATGGTTGCCGCAAGGAACGGCGAGGTAGGATTTCACAATGTCACCGCCCCGATCAAGGTCGTCACCGGTTTCAAACAGCGGACAGACCGGGATTTGGCTCACCCAGAGGCCGTCTTTCCAATCCGCCATACGGCCCTCGCGGGCGAACAGGTGGACGAGTAACATGTCAGACACCTGGCGCGTCATACTCACGACGTAGAGGCCGAGGCCGTCGCCGCCATGCTTTTTGGTATGATCGCGCAGCACCTGCAAGCAGGCCATTATTTGACCGGCTTCGCTGTCGGCATCGGCCGTCCAGGGCCTCCAGGGGCGCTCGTTTTGAAGCTCCCCGAGGAGGAATTCGACGCGTTTTTCCTCCGGCCAATTGGCGAAGGTTTCCGCGTCCTCGACTCCGGCGATGGCGAGCATCTGGGAGGCCGCCCGATCGTGGAAGGGTGAGTTTTGCCGGATGTCGAGCGTGGCCAGGTGAAAGCCGAAGACGTCAACCAGGCGGCGGAGTGGATGCACCACAGCACGTGCCGCGGTGACCGCCCCGATGCTGCGCAAGGTGCTATCCATGAGATTCAGATCGGCACAGTAAGCGTCAACCCGGGTGTAACCGGCATCGGGATGGGCGATTTTCTCACGCATGAGGTAGGCCAGGCAGCGCCAGGGTTCGCGGGCATTGGTCGCCGCAATCTCACGGCCGGTCACGCCGAGCTCTTTTCTCATTTCCAAAACACGACGGGTCAGCTCTGCCGGCACGTCCTCTGCCGAGGGTGAGTGGGTCAGCACGTTGGCAGCGTCCTTGAGTTCTCTCTCGTAAATGCGCAGGCAGTGTTTACGCAGCCGGGACAGGGTATCAGCGGTGACCTCGGCGGTAACGAGTGGGTGCCCATCCCGGTCGCCCCCGACCCATGTGCCGAAGTTCAACCTGGGGTAAGCGGCGGAGTTACGCAGTCGCTGGACATCCCAGCCGACGGCTTCCCATGCCACTTCCAGGGAGACATCGAGTTTTTTGATCACCTTGGGGAAAACTTCACGGAGGTAATAAATCGTGTGGCGGAGTTCGCCGAGGATGCTCGGCCGTGATGCGTGGATCTCGCCAGTGTACCAGAGGGTTTCCAGCCCGGCCTTGATCGAATCCATCACATCGGCAAGGGTGACGGGATCCTCTTTGTTGCGGTCCCAACGGACGAGATCCTTGTAGATGGCGAGGTGGCGTTCACGGACAGTTGGCCGTTTGGCTTCGGTTGGGTGGGCGGTTAGCACCGGGGTGACGTGGACATCCGGCAGCGCCTCGAGGACCTCGCTTTCCGTGGCCCCCTCCGCCTTGAGGCGGGCGATGACCCTGCCCCACATCCCCTGTTCGGCGTCCATGCCCAGCTCCTCGCGGCGGCGGTGACGGATCTTGAGCGAGGTCCGCTCTTCCACCATATTGAGGATTTCAAAGCAGATCGCCTGAAGCTGCGCATTGGCGGCGACATCCTCCGTGTTTGCGGACCGGCCCTGGATGGTTTCCCCCCTCCACGGGATGCTCTCGGTGAGTTCGCTCTCGGAGTCGAGCACGTCGGCCAGCATTCCCATGAGAGTCTGCAAACGCTGCTCAAGCTCCTCGAAGCCCTCGCGACGATAGTCTTGGTTGGCACGGCGGGCTTGCTGGGGAGATGAGGGGGAGGAGGAATTTTTCACAGTGGACACAGTGGATGAGGTGCTTGGGGACCCTGACATTGTTTCAACGATGGGCCCTGGAGTCGAGCCCATATGAAAACACGCTGCGTCATCAGCCAAACACACAATTTTTACGCGTCACTATTCTTGGGGGTTGTCGGAAGCAGGAGGATGAGTTACGACTGTTCAGACGATGATTGGATTTGCAGAAGATGGAGCCGGCCCGGGTGTGCTGGTACAGGAAATGGAGGACATGTTCTCTGCGCACGGCGGCCTCTCGGCGTCGCCCGACTTTGAATTCCGCCCGGAACAGCAGCAGATGGCCATGGCGGTGGCCGAGGCAATCGAAGACCGGCATGTCCTCTGTGTTGAGGCCGGCACCGGCGTGGGCAAATCGCTTGCCTACCTGCTTCCCGCCGCGAAATATGCTCTCGAGTCCGGCCGCAAGGCGGTGATCTCGACCCACACCATCAATCTGCAGGAACAGTTGATCAGCAAAGACATCCCACTGGCTAACAAAATCCTCGGCGGCGGCCTGCATGCCGCCCTACTCAAGGGCCGCAGCAACTACATCTGCCCACTCCGCCTCAAACGCGCGATGCAGCAGACCGGTGACCTTTTCAGCACCAGTGAGGGAGAGGAGCTTAAGGCGATCTGGGATTGGGCGGAGGGCACCCAGGACGGCACCCGGTCGGACATGGATTTCACCCCGAGCCCGAAAGTCTGGGCCCAGGTGTGCAGCGACGGCAGCGTCTGTACGATCCGCACCTGCGGACGCAATGGCGATTGCTTCTATCAGAAGGCACGCAAGGAGATGGAGGCCGCCAACATCGTGGTATTAAACCACACCCTGTTCTTTTCCCTGTTTGCCTTGGGAGAGCTGGCGGACGATGATGTCGGCTATCTTTTCCCGGACGATTTTGTTATTTTCGACGAAGCCCACACCTTGGAACAGGTTGCTGCCACGCAACTCGGGCTGAGGCAAAGCCATGCCGGGCTGAAGTTCGAGGTGCAGCGACTCTATAACCCGAAAAACCGCAAAGGCATCCTGCGGGCGCTGCGGCATGCGGGGTCGATGAAGGCCGCGGAAAGCGTGCTGGAGGCCGCCGATGATTTTTACGACAGCATCCAACAGGAAGTCAAATTTGGTCAGTTCAGCAAGGAGTTCCGCGTGCGCAAACCTGATTTTGTCGAGAACACGCTGGCCGAACCGCTGCGCCGGCTCTGGCAGGAAATCGAACATGCGGCCGATGGGCTGGAAAAGGACTCGACCACCAAGTCCGAGCTGATGGACGGCGCCCGGCGCATGCGTGAGATCCACGCAGGCGTGAGGATTTTTCTCGACCAGGATGAGGACGACAGCGTCTACTGGGTGGAAAAAGGAGGGCGCGAAGGCGACATGCTCAGCATCCATTCGGCCCCCACCAATGTGGCCGAGCTCCTCAGGCGGATGATGTTTGGCCCGGGGCGCACCTGTGTCATGACCAGCGCCACCCTGGGCACGGGTGACGATGAACTGAGTTACTTCCGGAAACGTATCGGTGCGGAGAATGCCGTGGCTGTCAAGATTGGCAGCCCGTTCAACTACAAGGAGCAGATGGAAATCTACGTGAACAAATCCATGCCCGACCCCACCAGCGACCAGTATGAGGATGCGCTGGCACACTGGATCGGGCGTGTCCTGAAATACACCGAGGGCAAGGCCTTTGTCCTGTTCACCAGCTACCGCCTGATGCGCAAAGTCGCTGATGCGATGGAGGATTTCTTTTTTGACAACGACTGGCGATTGTTACTTCAGGGCGATGGTATGGCGCGTCACAAAATGATCGAAATTTTCCGCAAGGACATTCACAGTGTGCTCTTTGGGACCGATAGTTTCTGGGCCGGGGTGGATGTCCCGGGTGAAGCGCTTTCCAATGTCATTGTGACGCGGCTTCCGTTTGCCGTTCCCGACCACCCCTTGGTCGCGTCGCGACTTGAAGCGATCGAAGCTGAGGGAGGCAACCCGTTTGTCGAGTACTCGGTTCCTGAGGCGGTGTTGAAATTGCGCCAGGGCGTAGGGCGACTCATCCGCACGGCCAAGGACAAGGGTATGGTAGTACTGCTAGATAACCGCGTCGTCACCAAACCCTACGGCAAAACATTTCTCAATGCACTCCCCGACGCACCGATCAAGGTGGTGAATCAGAAGATCGAATGATGTCAGCGCGACGATCCACGTCAGCGACATGCTAACGGATAGGCTTCAGCGCCGCGATGGCTTCTTTCAATAGCTTGGCAGGCCACTGGCCGGGTGCCGTCGGCTCCTCCCCGAGGTAACCGTAATTCAGAAGTGATCCGTGCTGCGCGTAGAGCAGGCGCGACACGGGGGCAAGCTCGCCCATGCCCATGATCGACATCGGGTGGTCATTGCGCTGAAGGATATGAGTGCAGCGGACAAAGTCATCAACACTGTGGTGGCGCACGGCCAATTTGATAATGTCCGCCTCCTCGCTGAGGTCGATCAGGCGCTGCATCTCAAACTCAGCCGGCGTGTTATCAAAATTGTGATAGGACAGGATCAGGCCGACCTCGTGACACCTGATGCGGTGGATCGCCTCGGTCATGTCATTGAATGATGCCAACTCGACATCGATCCAGGTGGCCCGGTCGGCAACGGCGAGCAGAAGGTCCGAACGCTCGGTGGCACTCAGTTCAGACAGCCCACCCTCTTCGGCGCATCGCGCGGTGAACAGCAGTGGAAAATCCTTGAAGCGATCGAGTTCCATCTCCAGGGCGTCCATGTGATCCGCCATCCCGTCGAGGCGGATTTCGAGCACGTCGCACAGCGACGGCAACTCGACCGACTGCAAGCAGGCGAGATGGTTAAGGGAGGCGACAGAGCCAACCACGAGGGGTGTTGGCGGAATGGTCACACTGTGCTCGATCATGACTACCTATTAGTCACATATCCGACCCCGATTTGTCAACGCGCGTGTGCGCGGGTCACCCGATTTTTCGATGGCTGTTATATCCGTCCCAAAGCACGAATATCGTGCCATACTGCACTTTACCCTTTAATAAACGCCCCGATGATTCAAAACAGGCATCTCAACCCAGACAAACATCAGAATGAGTAAAAAACTCGGCATAGGACTCGTAGGATTTGGCACCGTCGGCACCGGCGTGTGGGAAACCCTGAATCGCAATTTCGACCTGATTTCCAATCGGAGCAGTGTGCAGATTGAAATCATGCGTATTGCCGTACGTGACATCAACAAGACCCGCACCGAGGGGGCGCCCAGTGAGCGGTTTACAACCGACTGGAAGGAGGTGGTCAGTGATCCCTCGGTGGATATCGTGGTGGAGTTGATCGGCGGGACAACCACGGCATTTGACATCGTCGCGGCCGCGCTGCACGCCGGCAAACCGGTGGTTACCGGCAACAAAGCCCTGCTGGCCGAACGCGGCAAGGAGCTGTTCGCCCTCTCGCTCGAGTTCAACACTCCCATCCACTTTGAGGCCGCTGTCGCCGGCGGCATCCCCATTATCAAGACCGTTCAGAACTCATTCGTCGGCAACCGTATCCAATCGATGGTCGGTATCATCAACGGTACCTCGAACTACATCCTCGAGCGGATGACCGATGCCGGCCTCGCCTATGAAGAGGCCCTCGGCGAAGCCCAGCAGCTCGGGTATGCGGAAGCCGACCCAACACTCGATGTCAACGGCTGGGATGCGGCGCACAAGGCGATTCTTCTGGCGACACTGGCCTATGGATTTACCATCGACCCCAAAGACGTTTATGTCCGGGGAATCGAGATGGTCCGGGGAATCGACATTGAATTTGCCAAGCGTCTTGGCTTTGTTGTGAAGCTGCTCTGTGTCGTGCGCGAGCATGACGACGGCACGATCGAGATCCGCACCCAGCCGTCGTTCATCCCGCGCAGCCACGTGCTGTCCAGTGTCAACGGGGTATTCAACGCGGTGGCGGTCAAAGGTGATGCGGCGGGTGACTCCCTCTTCTATGGCAGGGGCGCGGGTAAAAACCCGACAGCCTCCTCGGTGGTCGCCGATATCGTCGAAGCGGCCCTGGGCCTGGGTCACGACGGCGAACACCGCGGATTCCTACCCTATCAGAAGCACGGCAAGCTGATGCCCATCGAGGATACGGAAACGCCTTACTACGTTAGGTTTGATGTCACCGATCAACCAGGCGTGATTGCCAAGATTGCCAATGCGCTGGCTGATGCGGGGATTGGCATCTCCGGGACACACTCGCCGGTCAATCCGGACAATCCGGATGCTGACTTTGTCGATATGGTTTTCCAACTCCACACCTGCCGCTTTGGTCTCCTCAAGGAAACGCTGAAGGGCATCGAGAAGCTCAGTTGCGTCAACTCACGCCCGGTCGTGTTCCGGATCGAGAATCTCGGATAAGGCACTATCCTACGCGCAAAGCGGGGCTCAGGTGAAAACTTGCACCGGACCCACGCCGGGGCCGCCCTGCACGCTGCGGAGTTTGCCAACGGCTTTTTTCACCGCCTCGACCGCCGCGTCCGATTCCTCGCGCGTGGTGAAGATGGAGAATGAGATACGCAGACTGCTCTTGGCCTGGCTCGCGGGTATGCCCATGGCGGTTTGCACGTGCGAGGGTTGCTGTTTTCCGGTCATACACGCGCTTCCGGCCGAACACTGCACGCCGTATTCATCGAGTAAGATCAACAGGCCGGCCGCCTCACAGCCTTCGAAGGAAAGGTGGCTCGTGTTCACCGTGCGGTGCTCGAGCGAGCCATTCACCCGCACGCCGTCAAGCTCGGTCTGGATACGTTGTTCAAAGTGGTCACGCAGCTCAGCCACGCCGGCATGAGCATCGGCATCGAGCCGCTGCTTCATGATCTCCGCGGCTTTCCCCAAGCCCACGATGGAGGCCACATTTTCGGTTCCACTCCTCCGCCCCGATTCCTGACCGCCGCCACGGAGCAGCGGCTCAAAGCGCAGGCCTGCACGGATGTAGAGAGCGCCGACACCTTTGGGCGCGTGAAATTTATGACCGGAAATCGACAGGTAATCGACGGGCACCTTTTGCACATCAACCACCGTCTTGCCGACCGCCTGGATGGCATCCGAATGGATGGGGACACCCGCCTCGTGGGCCAAGTCAACTGCCTCGGCAATGGGTTGGATGACGCCGGTTTCGTTATTCGCCCACATGATCGAGGCCATGGCGGCGTTCCCCTCGTGCATCGCCGCGGCAAAGTCATCCAGCAACAGGCGACCACCGGCATCAACCCCAACTTTGTCCGTGCGCAGCCCGCAGGTATCAGCCAACGACTCGCAGTAGCGCAAGATGGCACTGTGCTCGATTCCGCTGGTGACGATTTTCTTTTGCTGCCCTGCCTGGGAGGCAAGGAATGATAACACGGCATTGTTCGACTCCGTTCCGCAGCCGGTGAACACCATTTCCTCAGGCTCTGCATGGATTAACGCGGCCACCTGCTCGTGGGCAAGTTCAAGCGCCTGGCGCACGACCTTCGCCGCGCGGTATCCGCTGGACGGATTGTGATAATGATCGGTGAGGAAAGGCATCATCGCCTCCAACACCTCGGGGTGAATCCGGGTCGTGGCGTTGGAATCGAGATAGATCATGGCGAATTTGTAACCTGTGCCGCCGACAACCGCAAGCCGGCATCACCGGCCAAACCAACGTCGCCTCGCTTTGCGTTTGTATTTCCCATCGCCAACACTGACCACCTCCACCCGGACTTGCGTCAGGCCCTTTTGCTTGAAGCCCAGCTTTCCTGCCGCCCTCGGGGTGACATCAATGATCCGCCCGGGTATGAAAGGGCCGCGGTCGTTGACCCGCATTTTCAATGATTTCCCGTTTGAGAGGTTCGTCACCTTGACCACACAGGGCAGTGGCAGGGTCTTGTGGGCTGCGGAAATATCCCACGCCATCACCTTTTCGCCGAGTGACGTGTTGCCCCGTTTGAGGCCAAAAAACTTGCTCTCGTTGTACCATGAGCCAATGCCGACCTGCTTGTATGCAAGCGCCTGACCCACGGAAAGCGGCTGGTAATGCACGCCCCGTATGCTGTAGGGCTGGGTGAGATACCCCTTATATCCACCCGTGCCACAGGACATGAGCAGGAGCGGAGCCAAGGCAAGGAGGAATAGGCGTGTCATGGGATGCATGCGGGCGATTGTAGGCGGAAGCCGTGCAAAGGAAATCGAAAAGCACCCGAAGGGCAGTTCTTGACCTCCCCGCGGCTTCCGACTATAAACTCCGCACTGCATCCAGCAGCCGATCCAAGAACCTCGTATATCCATGACCCGCACCACCATCGAAGCCTGCGCCAAAGCCTTTGTCATCACTCTCTTCCTCCTCTTTGTTTACGCAGTCTACGGCGTAGCGGGGATGATCGGCTGGGTTTAATTCCCGCCGTCAGGTGCAAAACCTGAA
>JARFRT010000193.1 GCA_029287105.1 Akkermansiaceae bacterium
GAGGAAGGTGATGGCAGATTTCATGGTCTGATCTGGGCTGGGGCATCAGCCCCATTTGCCAGAACTCGTTAGGAGAGTAGCTGCTTGATGGCGCCCTTTTGGTCGAGCTTGAGGCGCTCCATTTCGATGTCAAAGTCGCCGTAGTGCTCGATCGGATTACCGTGGGCATTGAGCAGGGTGGTGTACCAGTTGCCGATGGTCTTATGACCCTCTGTGCCGTGGCGTGGCAGGCGGGTGTAGCGGCCGAGCATGTTCAAGGCGCAGTTGTCGCCAGCCATCACAATAAATGGTGCTTCGATGCCGTGGCTGTGGTGGCTTTCACCATTCTCTGGGAAGTACATGATGACGGTGTTGTCGAACATGTTGCCCTTGCCCTCAGGGATGGCCTTGAGTTTGTCGACGATGGTCTTGACCTGAGCGATGTGATCGGTGCGAATTTTTTCGCGGATGACATCGGCAGGGATACCTGAATATCCACCGTCGTGCCCGAGCTCGTGAATGGAGATGCGGTCGGCCTCATTCCCTTTTAGACCCTTGATCGGAGTGGAGAGCTCATCAATCGTGTAGGTGATCGCGTTGGTCAGTCCAGTCGCGAGTGCAGCGACAAGGATGTCGGTCATGGCCTTTTGCTTTTCAGGTGTGGTGGCATTCTCTCCGCCACCTTGGTGGACGGGGTCGATCTTAGGCAGGTGCGTTTTGATCTTATCCGCCATGGCCTCGAGTTTTTTATTTCGAGCCTGAATCTGATCAATCGAGGCGATGTGGTTGCTGAGTTTGAGTTCTTCATAGCCCTTTAGAACCTCAGCCTTGAATGCCTCGTCCTTCTGCATGAACTCAAGCATGGCATTGTCGGAGTTGACGCTACCTGGATCGATGATGGTTTTGAACAGCTCGTTGTAAGCGGTTTGCGGATCCGCGTAACAGTAGTTGCGCTGATGGGGCGCGGGTGCGGAGTAGCCGGGAACGATGCCGGTTCGCCAGTTGGCGTAGTTGCCGGTCAAGGACAGCTCCACGTGGCCAAAGGGAGAGGGGAAGAGTTTGGCCAACTCGAAATCGATGGTCGCCCGCTTGATGCCGCTGAGTGAGTTGCGCCCACTTTTGTAGGCACCCATGACTGATGAATACGACCAGTGACCGTTCTCACTCATTTTACAGGACAAGCCTTGAAGGATACCTAACTGATCCTTGTAGGGATCCAATGCCTGCAGCCAGGTTGGAAGTTCGTGGTCACGCAAGTCGACTTGCATCGCTTGCTTCTGTGCGTCGGCTTTGGCTTGCTCCTGAGTAAAGGTGGGCAAGGCGACTTCTTTGGGACGGATTCCGTTAGATTTTCGGATGAAGACAAAGCGACGAACTTGTCCGCCGAGCAGGCTTGGCAGGACGCCCTCGACACCATCTTGTACTTGGGCCGCCAAGCTCGTGGCAAAGGGTCGGGCCATGGCAAGCGAGCCCACGCCAAGCATGGATTTGGTGAGAAATGATCTTCTGGTGTGCATGGTGTCAGTTTTTGGTTTCGGCGGGTTTGCGATAAATGAATGAATCGGAGGTCAGTAGCGAGACAACCAGCTCATCAAAGCTGCCGCCACTTTTCAGGTAGGCCTGATCGGCATCGATCAGCGTCTTGGAATCGTTGAAGGTTTCGTTACGCCCCATGAAGTAGCGGAAGGCGTGGCGAATGATGGACTGTCGGACGCGGTCGGACTTTGCCAAACGATCGATCAGATCCAGTGCATCACGGACTTCTCCATCCAGCTCTTTGTCGCGTGTGCCCTTGAGGTATCCACGGGGATCGACAGGAAGAGTCTTATAGGTGTTGCGCGAATCTCCTTCGATCGGAGGTTTTGCAGGCCCTTCTTTGATCAGGTTTTCGGGGTGTTCGAGCGACTCATTGATGCGATAGCGCCCGAAGTCGTCATACATCTCGAAGGGCAGGCCCAGAGGGTTGATCCTCTCGTGGCAGCGCATGCAGTAGTTGTTGTTGGTTTTTTCGTCGAGGCGTTGGCGCAGGGTCTTGTGAGGATCCTCGGGAATTACTGCGTCCACCGTGATCGGCACGTCGGGGATAGTGTCTGCTAACAACTTCTTGCGAATCCAGATGCCCTTGTGGATGGGGTCGGTCTGGGTGTTGCCTGAGAATGAGATCAACCATGCGGGGTGGGTGAGGATACCCTTGCGCTTGGGCATTTTGGTCGGCTGGGTAGTTGGGTAATCCCAGTTGTTGAGGTCAATGTCGAAGAGCTTGGCGACATCAGCAGGATTCATCTGCCCGCCATATCGCGTCTGGCCATCCGCTGCACCGTGTGAGGGCTTGTGCTGATAGGGAGCTGTCGCGGACTGCCCCTCTTCAAAACGATTGGTGAGATTGGTCATCTGATCTTTGAAGGCAACCACTAGCTTGTCGTCGCGGCCTGGTCCTGCCAGACGGTCTGCATTGATGCCACGCATCTTGACCTTGGCAAAGAAGTCCTTGTGCTTGGCCAGATCCTCCATCGTGAAGTTTTTCCAGACCTTGTCCTTGAAGGTTGCGTAGATACTTCGAAGGCGGTCGGAATTGGCCTTCATCGTTTCATTGTCGCCGGAGTGGAAGACGTAGAACTCGTCAGTGGTCAGGAGCTTTTTGAAAACGCCCTGATCCGACTCGAGAATGTGTTCGACGAGCATGTCGGCCTCGGAGACCACCCGTGCCTTTGACTTTTCGTAGTTCCCGCCAAAGCGCTTGTTGTCCTTGAAGATACCCAAGAGCTTGTCGTAGCCGAAAAACTCACGGAAGAACCGCAGCTCGCGGATCGGCATGTTGGTGAAGTTGGGTGAACTGCTGTTGTCGACGGCTTCCTGAATGATGAAGTAATTGTCGCGCTTGGCGAGCATGCGCCGGACTTCACGTTCATAGTCGGCGCGGGTGCTCAGCCTGCCCTCCGCAGCTGACTTGGCCAACTCCTTGTCGGGGCTGGAATCTGTCAACGCATAGGCAATGGCGTAACTGGCGTCGCGTGGAGACATCATACGTCTACCGTGCTCATCGGCTTCACCGGTGCCAAACTCCGAGCGGTAGACGAAGTCGGTGTTGAGCATGATCGTTTGCTTCAGCTTCTGGATCGCAGGGCCACGTTCGAGGCTCGCGAAGTAGCCGGCAGCCAACTGCCTGTATTCGTTTGTTTCCAGCTCGCGCGGTGAACGTTCGAGAATCAGTGCAAACAACTGATCGACCAGGGCCGCGATCTGCTCGTCACCAGGAAGACCTTGACCTTTGCTCCATTGGTCATATTCGGACTCCCAGTCGGCAATGCTTTTGTCGATCACATCCTGGAAGGTGTCGCTTGGTTTGCGGTGCCGCTTGAGCGTATCGACCACGACCTGCATCTCTTCATCGGTGAGCGGCTTGTAGGCGGCCTTGCGATACTTGTTCTCGTAGTCAAAGCGGGTCCAGAACTTGCGGAAGTCGGCCATGTAGTTGGTCAAGAAGTTGATGCGTGCTTGGATGTCACGCTTCGCATCTCCACGGTGGAACCATTCACGCTCGCAGGCCTCAATCAACTGGGCTTCGCTCATGCCCGGCTTCTCATGGCGCTTCATCGAGTGATACATCCGGCTCATCTCCTCGTGTGACAGTTTGGCGGAATCAATGCCTGCCTTCTTGACCTCACCATCGGCGGCGGAGGTTTTGGGGACCTCAATACAAACGAACCGGGGCAGCATCTTATCGTGTTGATCACCGAAGGTGTCTCCGAGGACTTTTTCGATATGGGCATCGAGAAAAATTTGGCGTTCAGTCAGCTTGTTCTCCTTCTCGGTCTCGGCAGCCAGGATCTCGTATGCTGCGGGAATGTAGTTACTTCTCTTCTTTGCTGACGCCAGCATGTTGAATGTCGTGCCCCTGGAGTTGGCCATCATGGTAAGCAGGTGGCCGCCGTTGAGTGTCTCGTTGGCGTAGTAGCGGATGCCGGCATGGTTCGAGAGTTGGAACGGGTTGGTCAGGTTCACGCTTGGCTTGATGTGCTGCAGGCTGCTGTCGCCGTAGACATGAACGCGTTTGCCGTCGATATTGCGCATGCCCTTTCGGCCAAAGATGCGGTTGAACTTCTCCTTGAAGATGTGCTCGCTGATCATCCAGCGGCGGTCTTCGGTGTAACCAGGCAGGTTGGCGTGCTTACCTGAGAACAGCTCCTCGTGGTCCACATAGTTGCCCGACTCGGGGCGGCGCATCTTTTCCTCGAGCTTGGCTGCGGCCTCGCCGCCGAGCTGATCCTTGAACCATGCCAATAGAATAGCCCGCTCTTCATCCGTCGGTTGCGTTTTGGCTTCCTCGGGCGGCATCTCTTCGAAATGGACTGCGTCCTGAGCTTCTGTGAAAAGGGCTTGTAGATCCACCGTGTCGATGGTTTCCAGAGCGTCGAAGCGCACCTTGCCCTTTTGTTTGTCTGGCCCGTGGCACGAAATGCAATGACGAGCCATCACCTCAAGTGCCTGGGCTTCAAGCTTGGCTGGGGCAACTTGGGGTGCGGCGCCTTCTTTCTTGCCGGGCTCCGCTCCAAGCCGTGAGCCGACGACCAGCAAGGAAATGGCGGCCAACGAGGCGTAGTGGTATCGATTAAAATCCAGGATCATGGGCTGAGCTCCTCATGCTACGTCAGGATCCGCATCAATTTTACAGTTTTTTACAGTTTTCACAGGTGCCTACCTCTCCTGACTGGGTGAGGTCGGGGTGTGATCGTGTTAACCGAGCATGACCGCGCTTTACCCCTTTGGTGGCGGGCCGATGGTGCCGCCCC
>JARFRT010000240.1 GCA_029287105.1 Akkermansiaceae bacterium
CAAAAAATCCGCGCCGCCACCGGCCACCTCAAGGGCGTTCGGATCGCCATCATGGGATGCATCGTCAACGGCCCCGGCGAAATGGCCGACGCCGACTTCGGCTACGTCGGCGGCGCCCCCGGCAAAATCAACCTCTATGTCGGCAAACAAGCCGTCAAATTCAACATCCCGGAAGCTGAGGCGGTCGAACGCCTCATCGCCCTGATCAAGGATCACGGCAAATGGATCGAGGCACCCGTGGCATGACCGTCCCGGTCATGATCAGAACCCCCGATGCAAAGCATCGCTAATCACGGGAAGCGGATCGAGGCTCCTTGCTCGTGCCAGGATAACGCACCGTGGGACCAGCACCGACAGGTTCCCCCCCAAAAAAAACACCAGACACCCGGAACAGGTGGCGCCTGATGCTTTCTCAACGGGCTGATTGCCTCTCCGGTCAGTTGATGGAAACGACAACCGTTGCCTGGGCCTGACCGTTTTTGAGGTTGGGATAAACGTAATAGGTGCCCGGCGACAGCACTTTCCCCATGGCGGAGGAATCATTCTGTTTGTAATAGCGTGCAATCGTTGCACTTCCTTTCACAATCCAAAAACCGGCATTCGAACCAGAGATGCCGGTGATTTTCTTGGTGGCGTTGATCGTTACAGGACTGCAGCGTAATGTTGCGTTCTTCCCTGCGCTCCCTTTTGTCTGGCTGCCACTGATGGTTTCAGCTGCGGCCATTTGGATTCCGAAAAATCCAATCACACTCATCATTGCGAGTTTTGTTACTAATCCTTTCATTGGTTTGATGGTTTTATTAGTTTTTGTTAGTTGATTCACCTTGGGGAGAACCAGACGGTTAACACCCTCATACGGGCATCAGGCAGAAGTCAATATCAGCATGATATTCCGCCTATCCATGCAACCAAAAAAGCAGGATATGCACAGCAATAAACCGATCACTTGGCATGAAAACCGACTTCTCGCTTCGGCTTGGAGTCAGCCGCAATGAGCTGTCGGATGGCATCAAAGACGATGCTAAAGTTCTCATCGTATTTCTTTTCGAGTTTTTCAATTTTTTCGGCGAGGAGTTTGTTGGAATCCATCAGTCGGCGGAGTTGCACGAAGGTGCGCATGATCGCAATGTTCACTTCCACTGCACGGGGGGAGCGTAATACGCTGGAAAGCATGGCAACTCCTTGCTCGGTGAAGGCGTAGGGGCGCGTGCGGCGACCTCCCCGGCCTTTTGACGTTCCAGTTTGGAATAGCAAAGATGACGAAGCCTTTGAGGCTTTTTTTGAGGTCACAGTTTGTGACCTCAACTTTTCCCATTCCTCTTCCGAAAGCTGAAACATGAAGTCTTCCGGGAATCGACTGATGTTCCGTTTTACCGCCTTATTCAAATTGCTGGTAGCAACCCCGTATAGTTCAGCCAAATCTTTATCCAACAGGACTTTCTCTCGACGCAAATAGAGCACAAGCGGTTCGATTGTTTCCGGGATCAGACTGATCTTCGCCTTTCTCGTGGCTGTCTTCTTCTTGGCGGGCATAAATTAGAGTGTTCATATAAACACCCCCATGTAAACCCTAAAACAGCCCGACCACCTGCCCGTCCTCGCCCAAGTCGATTCTGTTTGCGGCCGGCTCTTTCGGCAGGCCCGGCATGGTCATGATATCGCCACAAATCATAATGACGAACTCGGCACCGGCGGCGAGTTTGACCTCGCGGACCTTGACCACGTGACCTTCCGGCGCGCCTAGCAGCTTGGCGTCGGTGGAGAAGGAGTACTGGGTTTTGGCGACACAAATCGGGTAGTGCCCGTAGCCGGAGTTTTGCAGGCGTTTCACCTCGTTGCGCACCTTGGTATCGCCAACCACCTCGCTGGCGCCGTAGATTTTTTTGGCAACCGCCTCCATTTTCCCCCAGAGCGGGGTTTCATCGTCATAGGCGAACTGGAAATTGGCCCGGCATTTTTCCATCACATCGAGCACCGCCCTGGCCAGGTCCTCGGCGCCCTCGCCGCCTTTTTCCCAGTGTTCTGCCAGGACGACATCGACCTGGAGGTGGGCCAGTTTGTTTTTGATCAGTGCGATCTCCGCATCGGTGTCCGCGCTGAAGCGGTTGATGGCCACGACGCAAGGCAGGCCGAAACGCTCGCGCAGGTTGCGCACGTGCCGGATCAGGTTCACCAGCCCTTTTTCCAGGGCTACCAGATTCTCCGTGGAGAGCTTTTGCTTATCGACCCCGCCGTGGAATTTCAAGGCACGGATGGTGGCCACCAGCACGGTGACATCGGGACGGATGCCTGACTTGCGACACTTGATATCGATGAATTTCTCCGCACCGAGGTCGGCACCGAAGCCGGCCTCCGTCACCACATAGTCGGCAAGTTTCAGCGCACTCTTGGTGGCGATCACCGAGTTGCAGCCATGGTCGATGTTGGCAAATGGGCCGCCGTGGATGATCGCCATATTCCCCTCCAGAGTCTGGACAAGGTTGGGTTTGAAAGCGTCCTTGAGCAGCACGGTCATGGCGCCATGCGCGTCGAGATCACGCGCGTGGATCGGCTGCCGGGTCCGGGTGTAGCCGACAATGATATTCCCCAGCCTGTCCTTGAGTTCCTTGATGGACGTTGCCAGGCAGAAAATCGCCATCACCTCGCTGGCGACCACGATATCAAATCCGTCGGTCCGCGGATAGCCGTTGTTCACGCCTCCCAGGGCCACGGTGACTTCACGCAGTGACCGGTCATTCATATCGACCACGCGCTTCCACGCGATACGCCGCTGGTCGATGCCCAGGGCGTTACTGTGGTGGATGTGGTTGTCCACCAGGGCGGCCAGCAGGTTGTTGGCCAGACCGATCGCATGGAAATCACCGGTGAAGTGCAGGTTGATGTCCTCCATCGGCACGACTTGGGCATAGCCGCCGCCGGCAGCCCCGCCTTTCATCCCGAAACATGGCCCGAGCGACGGCTCGCGCAGGCAGACGACCGTTTTTTTCCCCAGACGGTTCATGGCATCGGTGAGGCCGACGCTGGTGGTTGTTTTCCCCTCACCCGCAGGGGTCGGGCTGATGGCTGTGACCAGGATCAACTTGCCATCAGGCCGGTCCTTCAAGCTGTCCAGATAGTCCAACGATATCTTTGCCTTGTAGTGGCCGTAGGGTTCCAGATGCTCGTCAGAAATCCCCAACTTCTCACGGGCAAGCTCCGCGATACGCACCATTTCCGTCCTCTGCGCAATCTCAATATCTTTCATCCCCCGCAGACTAGGGCGATGAGTTAGTTTTAAAAGGTCAATATCATGGCTTTTCCCACCATTCATTTCGCACTATATTGCGCCGTATGCCGTCTGAGAGCCATCCCGGACCACCCCGCCCCCCCCCAACAGGTCAGCCAAAGGCCGGTGGCGGCGG
>JARFRT010000252.1 GCA_029287105.1 Akkermansiaceae bacterium
CGCTGTGGTCGGATGACCCGCCGGAAGAGAATTTCATGAAGGCGCTCAATGAGGTGTTCGCCTCGTGTGATACCCACATTGTCCCGTTTCACAATCCCATCCTCGGGCGGGACTCCGAGAGCACGGTCTACGTGGCACAGGTAAATTCCTGATCTTGGTTCCTGGTTCCTGGTTCTTAGTTCCCGACCCCCGACCCCCGACCCCTGCCTCCTGCCTCCTGCCTCCTGCCTCCTGCCTCCTGCCTCCTGCCGTGAAGATTACCAACCGAATGCTCCCCTTCGCGGTGCTGTTATGCGCGCTGCTCTGGGGGAGTGCGTTCCCGGCAATCAAGGCGATCTACGCCGAGTGGGGACGTCTCGGCGTGGCTCCGGACATGCCTAATCGGTTTTTGCTTGCGGGGATGAGGTTTGTGTTAGGTGGATCCATTCTTCTGGTGATGGCGAAACACCCGTGGGTGGAATTGCGCAGGACGTCATGGAAGAGCGTGTTCTGGTTTGCCTGCGCACAGACCTATGTGCAGTACGCGCTATTCTACACCGCCCTGGCGACGGCGAGTGCGGTGCTTGGCGGGTTGTTAGTTTCCTCCGGAAGTTTTTGGTGGCTGGTTCTGGCGCCGTTGATCTTAAAGACGCCGTGGCCCAATCGTTGGCAATGGGCGCTGATGGCAATGGGGGGCGCCGGCGTGGTGGTTGCCGTTTACCGGCCCGGCGCCGGCAGTGGTGATCCGGTGCTCGGCGGCGTGCTTTTCTGCCTCAGCACGCTGAGTGGCTCGCTCGGCTTGATCGGCTTGCAGAAAATCCTTAAAACGATGGGCGCGCGCGCCGCCACCGGCTACGGGCTTTTTATAGGAGGCGTGATGTTCATCCTGTCGGGCGCGATGGCATGGCCCGAGTTTGGCACGCTGTTTCCTCCCAAGGTGATGTTGCTGACGGCATACCTCGCGTTTGTTTCCGCGCTCGGGTTTGGCTTGTGGAATCACCTCACCAGTATGTTTCCTGTCAACCTGTTAGCGGGTTACCGATTTCTTGTGCCGATGTGCGCCGTGGTCGAGTCGTCGCTGCTGGTGTCGGGTGAGTCGCCCGGAGTAGGGATCTGGTTAGGCGGGGCGCTGGTGGTTCTCGCCCTGGTCGGGCTGCAGCGTTTTAAGTTCTGAGTTCCCCCCCCGACTCCCCCCCGGCTCGATCGCCATGGGCCTGCCTTCCCCGAGTTTGGGCGTGACATCCTGTTGAGCCGCCGTATTTTCCAGTGAAGAAAATTTCAGCCGGCGGCTTGTCCGAGGGCTTGGCAACGCTGGAAATGTGGAGACAAGGTCGGGATCAGCAACAAAGGGATATCGCAAGCATGACACTACGGAAACCCAGCTTGTTCTTGTTTGTTGTTTTTGTATTTCTGATGGCGCTGGTGGCGCTGGTGGTCCTGGTTTTTTTTCCCGGGCGGGCGCCGGAAAGCGACCGGATCCATATCGCGGTGGCCAGTAATTTTACCGGTGCCATGGAGTCGTTGGCCGTGCGATTTAAAGAGCAAACCGGACATGAGGTCGTGCTGAGCCATGGCTCCACAGGCATGCTGTATGCACAGATCAGGAATGGCGCCCCGTTCGATGCTTTTTTTGCGGCAGACGCCGAGCGTCCCGCATTACTCGATAGCGCTGGCGTCAGCCTGGCCGGCAGTCGCTTTACCTATGCGGTGGGCCGGATCGCCTTGTGGAGTCCGCAGGCGGGGTGGATCGACCCGGACGGCGCGGTGCTGAGATCGGGCGAGTTCCGGCATCTCGCCTTGGCTAACCCGGAACTCGCGCCCTACGGCAGGGCGGCGCGGACGGTTCTACAGGCAACGGGGGACTGGGACCGCTTGGAGCCGCAACGGGTGATCGGGCAGAACATTGCCCAGACCTATCAATTCGTAGACAGCGGGAATGCGGAGCTTGGTTTTGTAGCCTATTCGCAGTTGGTGGCCAAGGGCCATGCTGACGGGGGGGCGAAGCATTTGAAACATGGCTCGTACTGGTTGGTGCCGCAGTCAATGTATGCTCCCATTGCCCAGCAGGCCGTGGTACTGAAAGACGGGCCCGTGGTCCGGGCGTTTATGGATTTTGTGCGGAGTGAGGATGCGCTGGAAATGATACGCGGCTTCGGTTATGCCACTGAACGTGAAACGACCATGGGAACTCGATGATGCTCAATGAACAAGACATGGTTGCGCTGGCAATCTCGCTGAAGCTGGCCGCAATCACCGTGCTGCTCCTGTTGCTGGTCGGCACTCCCCTGGCGTGGTGGCTGGCACGGACACGCTGGCGCTTCAAGTTTCTGCTCGAGGCCGTGTTCGCCCTGCCCCTGGTGTTGCCGCCAACGGTTCTCGGGTTTTACCTGCTGGTTGTCCTGGGGCCGCGGGGGGCGGTCGGCAAAGCCGCTGAGGCCATGGGGGCGCAGCCGCTGGCTTTCACCTTCGCGGGCCTGGTGGTCGGCTCGATGGTCTACTCGCTCCCGTTTGTCGTGCAGCCCCTGCAGGCCGCGTTTTCAGCGTTAGGGCGGCGCCCGCTCGAGGTGGCCGCCACGCTGCGGGCATCACCGCTTGATCGCTTCCTCACGGTGGGGGTGCCCCTCGCCCGATCCGGGTTTTTGACGGCTACGGTGCTTGGTTTCGCCCACACACTCGGGGAATTCGGCGTGGTGTTGATGATTGGCGGCAACATTCCCGGCCGGACCAAGGTGGCGTCGATTGCCATTTATGACCATGTCGAGTCGCTGCAGTATGCGAATGCACATGCGCTGGCGGGCGTGATGCTGCTGCTTTCCTTTCTGATGTTGGTGGTTGTCTATGCAGCCAATGGCCGGTTGAACACAGTGAATCCATGAGTATCGAGGCACGCTTTCAAATTGACCGGGGTGATTTTTGCCTGGATGTGGACGTGCGCTTTCCCGGTCGCGGGGTCTCCGCGGTGTTCGGCCCGTCGGGGAGCGGCAAAACGACGCTATTGCGGGCGATGGCTGGCTTGGAGAAAGCGGCTGGCAGCTACTTGAAGGTGGGTGATCAGGTGTGGCAGGACGAGACGTGTTTCATCGCCCCGCACCGGCGCGCCGTCGGCTATGTCTTCCAGGAGCCGAGTCTTTTTGAACATTTGGATGTGCGCCGCAACATTGCCTACGGACGGAAACGCGTGGCACCGGAAGCGCGCAAGGTTTCGCTGGAGCATGTTATCGATTTGTTGGGTTTGGGCCGCTTGCTGGCCCGCTATCCACGCCAGCTTTCCGGCGGCGAGCAACAGCGAGTCGCGATTGCCCGCGCGCTGGCGACCAGTCCCGCGGTGCTGCTCATGGACGAGCCCCTGGCGTCGCTGGACGAGGCACGCAAGGATGAGATCCTGCCCTACTTTGAATCGCTGCACCGGGAACTGGATATTCCCATGCTCTATGTCAGCCATTCCAAAGACGAGGTCATGCGCCTCGGCGACCACATGGTGCTCCTGGACAAAGGCCGTGTCCTGGCCACGGGCGGGGTGGCCGAGGTGTTTTCGAGCATGGATCTGCCACTCGCGCACGCGCCTGATGCCCGCAGCGTGATCGAGGGCGTGGTGGTTGCACAAGACGAGGAGTTCGGCCTGTCCTACGTTGAATTTTCCGGGGGGCGCTTCGCCGTGGCGAACAATGGCCTCGTGGCGGACGAGAGCCTCGTCCTGGGAAGCACGGTGCGCCTGCTGGTCAGGGCCAGTGACATCAGCGTCACCCTCGAGCGTGCCTCGAACACCAGTGTGATGAATGTGTTCGCCGCCACGGTGGCAGAGCTCGCCCGGGAGGGCGCCGCCCATGTGACCGTGAGCCTGAGCGTGGGCGCCGTTGCCATGATTGCCAGGATCACCCGCAAATCCGCCACCGTCCTTGGCCTGGAGCCCGGCATGCGCGTTTTTGTGCAGATCAAGAGTGTCGCCCTGTTGCGCTGACCCCCTGCCTAAGCCAGTGGAAATACCCTCGCAGGCTTCCCCGGGCGACGCCCCCGTCACGGGACTTCTTAAGCGGTCTATCAGGTCGGCAGTCTGCCAGGTAATAAGTTATTGTTAGGATTCTTTGTTGGGCTGTCGAAAGATCACACCGGAGTGCTTGAATCGTAAAATCGTGAATATTCTTCTTCCCATGGTGTCGCAGATATAGTATTTGATGCGGATTGCCCCTTTAAGCAAAATATGCGTAGCATGGGAGAGGCGGCGCAGAGTAAAGCGGCATCGATGGGTATAGGGTTCACCCGTAGCACACCACTACCTATTTGAAATGATTACAAAAATTGACCACTTGGGAGTCGCCGTGAAGTCGTTGGAAGCTGTCATTCCCTACTATGAGGATGTTCTTGGTTTGAAATGTGAGGGACGTGAGGAAGTGGAATCCCAGAAGGTGCGCACCGCCTTCTTTGCCGCGGGTGATGTGCACATCGAGTTGCTGGAGCCGACCTCGGATGAGAGTCCGATCGCGAAGTTCATCGCGAAGAACGGCGAGGGAATCCACCATATTGCGTTTGCCACTGACGATATCACCGGCCAGCTCGGCCAGGCCA
>JARFRT010000310.1 GCA_029287105.1 Akkermansiaceae bacterium
GCGTGTCAGTTGCCCCTCGGGGAAAATGCACACCACCGCTCCCTCCCCGAGGGCATCGGCGGCCACCCGCAGTGCCTCTTTCGCACGGGTCTCGGAAATAGGCACGGTATCAAACAACCTGACAAATTTCCCGATCCACGGGCGTTTGAAATATCCATCATACATCAAAAACCTCACCTTGCGCGGGCAGGCGACCGAAAGGATAAAGGCATCGACGTAGCTCACATGGTTCGGCGTTAATAAAACGCCCCCGTCCTTCGGCACTCGCTCCGCATTCAATGTCCGGATCCGGTAGAAGACCTTGAACAGGCCGAGCACCATAAGCCGGACAAAATGCTGCGGTAATAACCTGGCGGAGTAATTGGTAACAACCACGCAAACCACCGCCAAAGCCCCGAATTGGATGCTGTAAGGGACTGCGTAATGCGCCATGGCAAACTGGACTACCACGGCTAATAATCCGGCCAGGCAATCGAGCAAGTTCAAGCCCGCCAAGACCCGACCTCTTTTTTCCGGGGGGCAGACATCCTGCAGGTAGGCATTGAGCGGAACCAAAAGCATGGCTCCCCCAGCCCCGGCAAATGCCAGCCAGGTCATCAACCAGACCCGTTCAATCGGGCCAAGCCCAAGGGCTATGGAGCCAATCAGCATGATCAACCCGCCCAGGGGCACCAAGCCAAGCTCGATGTTCTTTTTGCAAATCAACGAGGCAATCACACCGCCCAGCGCAATACCGCCACTGGCGGCCAGCATCAACCAGGAATTCTCAGTGCCAAAACCAACCCCCCCGCCACCCGACAAATCAGACCCAATCTGAATAGCGGCCAGATTGATGAAACCGGCAAACCCCCAGAAAAATGCGACACCGACACCACTCAGCCGAATCCGGCGGTCGTCCCACAGGTCCTTGAGTTGCCCGAAATGCTCAATGAAAAGGCCCTTGCGAAACGGCCGGTTACTCATCGGTTGCACCCGTTCAACTTGAAAACTCAACACCAAACTCATAATCGCGGCCACGCCAATCACCATCATCGGAAAATAGGCCGCCTCCCAAATCCCCAAGCCGGCCTCACGCCTCAGATCATACCACCATCCCGAAACAATCTGCCCGAAACAGACGGCCAAAATCACGGACATTTCCAACACGCCGCTGGCAAAACCTAATCGACTGTGCCCAACCAACTCCTTCACAATCCCCTTCTTGGCGGGACTCAGCAGAACCGATTCAACCGACAAAAGGAAAAATCCCAACACCGCCAATGGCAAACTCTGGATGGCTACGGCAAAGACAATCAGGGCCAATACAACCAACTGCATACACAGGGTGCCGCGGATGACATAGGTCTTACTGAAGCGATCTGAAAGCCAGCCCGAGATCGGAGCAAATAAAATAAAGGGTAAGACAATCAGGGCACCGAGGACGTGAGCTATGCGTTCCCCTAAAAACCCGACGTCATCCCCCACCTCCCTGGCCTGAAACACCAAAGCACCTGCCAGAGGGATCAACAAAAATTGAGCCGCTTTATCATTAAAGGCATTCTGGGTTTGTAAGGTCAACAAACTCCAAAACGATATCCAGTTCCTCCGTGTCGGTTGGTCAGTTGACTCCGTTTCGTTCGCTGCGCTATTCATCCCAGGCATGCTGGCCATGACAACATAAAATAGCGAGCCAATCCAATCGACTTTTTTAACAAGAGTATTGATTCAAATGATACTCCCGGTCAGTGTCGAGGTGCCATTATGATTCTCCGCATCAAGGCCAGCCCCAATGCCCGCCGAAATGAAATCACCGCCTGGGAACAAGACCCCCTCGTGGGGCCGGTGCTGCGCGTACGCATTCAGTCGCCCCCCGTCGATGGCAAAGCCAATAAGGCCCTCGCCACTTTTCTGGCAAAGTCGCTCGGGCTTTCCCCATCCCAGATCCGCCTGAAAAAGGGCACGACCTCACGGATTAAAACGTTCGAAATACCCGATGGAACGGCACTTCCCGATTCATTCCCGCCACATTGACGCCCCGGCCGTCACAAACCGTCAATGCAACCGAGGCTTGCCAACCGCCGCGTTTTCCTGTAAGTGAATCAATTAATTACCCCGAACGTACCTGTCTATGAGAAACCTGTCCCCCATTATTTTCGCGTGTCTGGCCGCCTGCCTATTCAATAGTTGCAGCAACTCCGGCACCCCCAATCCCAACCAGACCGCGCCATTCAAGGCCGTTCACGTCAACCCCTACAAGCCGGGCACCTACGCGCACTTCCGCTCCCAGAAAGCCTACCCGCGGAACTACGGGGTGTGGAAAAACGAGGCCGTGCTCGCCCGCACCAACGCGACGAACGCCAGCATCCGCATCGACATCTCCGACCAGCGTGCCTACCTCATGAACGGCACCGAACTCGCCATGGACTACCCCGTGGCCACCGGCCGCTCCAAGTACCCGACCCCAACCGGAAATTTCCGCGTGCTCGAGAAAATCAAGGAGGAAAAACGATCCTCCACTTATGGTAAAATCTACGATGCCGAAGGAGAACTGGTCAAATCCGATGCCGACAGTCGAGTCGACCCCATCCCGGAAGGCGGGAAATACGTAGGTGCCGCCATGCCCTACTGGATGCGAATCACCTGGGACGGCGTCGGCATGCACAAGGGCAATGTCCCCCGCCACCCCGCCTCACACGGGTGTGTCCGCACTTATTATAAGGTCGTCTCCACCGTCTTCAGCAAAGTGCGCGTGGGAACACGGGTGTCGATTGTGCAGTAGACGGCCCCGCCTGTCCACAGAGGATCCGTGGATCGCGGGTTGCGCAGGTTTACCACTTGCCCCTGTCACCGTTCGGGGTGCTGTCTGGCGGTTCCCTGGAATCACTTCATGCCGTCCACTCGATTGCCCCTTGGCTTCTTCTTCGCCGTTCCTTGCAGTGCCAGCCTCGGGGAATGCACCTACTTCGGGTCATTGATTGGGAGTTCGGTGCCGCTCGACGCAGGCACTGGCTTTTCTCCGATTGCGGTTGTGCCCGAGCCTTCTGTCAGCCTGCTCTCCTTGCTCGGCGCGGGCCTCATCCTCCGCCGGCGCCGTTGATGCTCCCCCGGAAATGATCACGACAGATCCCCGTAATGGGCCCGTTAGCGGGTTGACGGTGTTCTTCCCTCCGGGAGGTCGGAACCATGGTCGCATTCCTTTCGATGGGAAAGTGTGGGCGGTCCACACAAAAAACCCCGGCTGCTGATGAGCAACCGGGGTTGTTGATTTGAGTCAGGGCTTGCGCCGTAGTTTGATCATGACCGAGACGGTCATGCCACGTTACATCATGCCGCCCATTCCGCCCATGCCGCCCATGCCGTGGTCGTGGCCGCCGGCCTCTGGAGCTTCTGGCTCGGGGAGGTCGGTGATGACACACTCGGTGGTGAGCAGGAGGCCGGAGATGGAGGCTGCGTTCTGGAGTGCAGAACGGGTCACCTTGGTGGGATCAACCACACCGTCCTTGATCAGGTCGGTGTATTTGCCGGTGGCGACGTTGTAGCCTTCGTTGTTGGCTGCGTTTTTGACACGCTCGACAATGAGGGCACCTTCGAGGCCGGCGTTGGCAGCGAGCTGGCGAAGCGGAGCTTCGACGGCGCGCGCAACGATCTCAGCGCCCGTGGCTTCGTCGCCCTCGAGTCCGAGATCACCCATGTTTGCCTGGGCGCGGATGAGTGCGGTTCCGCCTCCGGCGACGATACCCTCTTCGACAGCAGCGCGCGTGGCGTGCAGGGCGTCTTCGACGCGGGCCTTCTTCTCCTTCATCTCGGTCTCGGTGGCAGCACCGACGTTGATGACGGCAACACCGCCTGCAAGTTTGGCGAGGCGCTCCTGGAGCTTCTCACGATCGTAGTCCGAGGAGGTGTCCTCGATCTGCTTGCGGATCTGGTTGACGCGGCCGGTGATGGATTCGCTGGTGCCTTCGCCTTCGACGATGGTGGTGGCGTCCTTGGTGATGGTGATGCGCTTGGCGGAGCCGAGGTCGTCGAGTTCGACGTTCTCGAGCTTGATGCCGAGGTCCTCGGTGATGACTTTACCACCGGTGAGGATGGCGAGGTCTTCGAGCATGGCCTTGCGGCGATCGCCAAAGCCGGGGGCTTTGACAGCGGCAACGTTCAGGGTGCCGCGGAGCTTGTTTACCACCAGGGCAGCAAGGGCTTCGCCTTCGACGTCCTCAGCAATGATGAGGAGTGGCTTGCCGGTTTTGGCTGCTTTTTCGAGGAGTGGGAGGAGGTCCTTGAGCGAGCTGATCTTCTTCTCGTTGATGAGAATCAGGGCGTCGTCCAGGGAGGCTTCCATCGCTTCGGCATCAGTGACGAAGTAGGGGCTGAGGTAACCCTTGTCGAACTGCATACCTTCGACGACGTCGAGGTTGGTTTCGATTCCCTTGGCTTCTTCCACGGTGATGGTTCCGTCTTTGCCCACCTTGTCCATGGCCTCGGCGATGATGCCGCCGATTTCCTGGTCCCAGTTAGCCGAGACGGTCGCGACCTGTGCGATCTCGCTGGTGTCGGAGACCTGCTTGGAGATCAGGTGAAGTTGGGCGACGATGGCCTCGGATGCCTTCATGATGCCACGTTGCAGTGAGATCGGGTTGGCACCGGCGGTGACGTTGCGCAGGCCTTCCTTGTAGATGGCTTCGGCGAGCACGGTCGCGGTGGTCGTTCCGTCACCTGCGATGTCGGAGGTCTTGCTGGAGACCTCGCGGATGAGCTGGGCGCCCATGTTCTCGTAGGGGTCGTCAAGTTCGATTTCCTTGGCGACCGTAACACCGTCCTTGGTGATGGTTGGCGAGCCGAATTTTTTGTCGATGATGACGTTGCGTCCTGCGGGCCCGAGGGTTGTCTTGACGGCACGAGCCAGCTTTTCTACACCGCGGAGGAGTGCGTGACGTGCTGTTTCGTCGAATTGTAATTGTTTAGCCATGATAAGTTAATGGTAGTTTGTTATTGGTTGGTTGGTTGGTGTGGCACGGGAGCCACCATGAGGTTTAGCTGACGATTCCGAGGAGGTCGGATTCGGACAGGATGAGGAGGTCCTCACCGTCGACTTTGACTTCGGTGCCGCCGTATTTCGAGATAAGCACCTTGTCGCCGACTTTGACAGCGAACTCGATGGCTTTGCCATCTTCGTCCTTGCCGCCGGTTCCGAGGGAAACGACTTCAGCTTCTTGGGGTTTTTCTTGCGCGGTGTCCGGGAGGACGATGCCTCCGGAGCTAACTGATTCGGCTTCGAGACGCTTCACGAGGACGCGCTGTCCGATGGGTGTTATGGTTGCCATAATGTTTTTTGGTTGGTTGGTTGGTTGGTTTGGGTTGGTTTTTTGACCGCAAGTTCTGCGAATCAAACGAATTTTTTGTGGGCGGGTGATTGTGGCCGGGAACGACCACGCTCAGTCAGCGCGCAGAGTTAGTCATCGACGACTTCGGCGTCTACGACCTTGCCTTTGGCTTGTTTGGGCTCGGCGGCTTCACCTTCTGCGGCGCCTTCGCCGTCGGCCTGAGGTGCGCCTTCTGCGGCGGCACCGGCAGCCTGGGCTGCCTGGGCGAGTTCCTGGAGTGACGCTTCGAGTTCCGTGGTCGAGGACTTGATCGCATCGATGTCATCGGCGGTGAGTGCGGCCTTGACGGCCTCGATTTTGGTTTCGATACCGGACTTGATTTCGGCGGGGAGTTGCTCACCAAGTTCTTCGAGTTGTTTCTCGACCTGGTGGACGAGGTTCTCGGCGTTGTTCTTGGTTTCCACTTGCTCGGCACGCTTCAGATCCTCCTCGGCGTGGGCCTCGGCATCGCGTTTGGCTTGTTCGATTTCCTCCTCGGAGAGACCGCTGGAGCCTTCGATGGAGATTTTTTGCTCCTTGCCGGAGTTTTTGTCCTTGGCGGAGACGTGAAGGATGCCGTTGGCGTCGATGTCAAAGGTGACCTCGACCTGGGGCGTGCCACGCGGGGCGGGGTCGATCCCGTCGAGCCGGAAGTTGCCAAGCATTTTGTTGTCGTCAAACATCTTGCGCTCACCCTGGCAGATCCGGATATCCACGGCCGGCTGGTTATCGGCGGCAGTGGAGAAGGTCTGAGACTTTTTGGCCGGAACGGTGGTGTTCCGCTCGATCATGGGGGTGGCAATGCTGCCCATGGTTTCAATGGACAGGCTGAGGGGTGTGACATCGAGCAGCAGCACGTCGGTGACGTCCCCCTGAAGAACCCCTCCCTGGATGGAGGCACCAATGGCGACCACCTCATCCGGGTTGACTCCCTTGTGCGGTTCCTTGCCGGCGAGTTGTCCGGCAATTTCCTGCACCTTGGGCATGCGGGTCATGCCGCCGACCAGAACAAGCTCGTCGATTTCGCTGGCCGAGACACCGGCCTCCTTGAGGCAGTCCAGAACGGGCTTCTTGGTGCGATCAAACAACTTGTCGGCGATTTTTTCGAGCTTGGAGCGGCTCAGCGTCATCTGGATGTGCTTGGGGCCGGTCTGATCCGCGGTGATGAAGGGCAGGTTGATATCGTAGCTCTGGGATGAACTCAGGGCGATCTTGGCCTTTTCCGCCTCTTCCCGGATCCGCTGGAGCGCATCGGGTTGCCCGCTCAGGTCGATGCCTTCTGCGGATTTGAACTCACCGACGATCCAGTTAATGATCACCCGGTCCCAGTCGTCACCGCCGAGTTGGGTATCACCGTCGGTCGCGAGAACCTCGAAGACACCGTCGCCGATTTCCAGCACGGAGATGTCGAAGGTTCCTCCACCGAGGTCATAAACGGCGATCTTCTCATCGGATTTCTTGTCGAGTCCGTAGGCCAGTGAGGCAGCGGTGGGCTCGTTGATGATGCGGCGCACCTTGAGCCCGGCGATTTCACC
>JARFRT010000317.1 GCA_029287105.1 Akkermansiaceae bacterium
GAGACAGGTCTTGAGACCGGCCGATCCGCGCCAGACTCTTCTGCTTGAGAACCGGAAGAAAAAGGTTGCCTCGGTTCAACTCGCGGAAACCGGGGGCACGGCGGATGTTGTCGTGCTCCAGCGCGTGATCGAGATATTTCTCGCCCACCTCGAAGGCATCAAGCAATGACGGAAGAACGATGTCCGACTCCACCCCCTTCAGCTGGGTCGTGCTGCCGGCCACACGGTAAAACTTCTGAATGGTCGGCTTGAGCACACCCGCACGCCGCCCATCGGTCATGAAGGGCATCATCTTACGGATTTCCATCGGCTGCTGCACTGTGCCTTTGCCAAAGGTCGATGTATCACCGACAACAACGGCACGGTTGTAATCCTGCAATGCGCCCGCCAGAATCTCGCTGGCCGAAGCACTGGTCTTGTCGATCAACACCACCATCGGCCCGTTGTAAATCGGGTTGTGATGGGACGAATCCTTGACCTCAACCCGGCCCAAATGGTTTTTCACCTGCACCACCGGTCCACGCCCGGTAAAGAATCCTGTCATGCGCCTCACCTCCTCCAGGGATCCCCCGCCATTGCCGCGGAGATCCATAATGATCCCCTCGACTTTTTCATCATTGAGACGCGTAATCAACTTCTCGATATCAATCGAACAACGGGTCTTCCAATTCTTGAAATCCGCATAAAATGCAGGCAGTGAAATGAACCCAAGGCGACGCTTGCTGCCGTCCGGGCGAAGCATGTCGATCACCTCCGCCTTGGCCAGCTCGTCCTTGAGTTCCACCTTGCCACGCTTGATCACGATGAATTTAATCTCCCCGGGTGCCCCGCCCGCAGGCTCGACTTTTAACCGGACCTCCTCGCCTTCCCTCCCCCGGATCATGTCAACGACGCGATCCAGCTTTTCAAACATGATGTCCACCATCGCCTCTTCCGTGCCCGCATTGGACTGGTCCACTCCCACAATCCGGTCGTTAAGCTTCAGGTCGCCCCCTTTGTCAGCGGGCCCGCCGACGACAATGCCCGTGATCTTGGTCGCCCCGTCATCTTCCGCCTGCAGCAAGGCACCGATACCCACCAGCGAGTTTTGCATCCCTGACATGAAGCGCTCCATTTCCGACATGCTGAAGTAGTCAGTGTGCGGGTCGTAGCTTTTGGCTACCGCACTGAAAAAGTTGTCCGCGATGTCCTCTTCAGTCGCCGTGTTAATTCCCTGTAAAATCCGCTTGAACCTCAGCGAGATCATCTCACCGGGTGCCTTCTTGTTTTTCAACGGATCGTCCTTGCCCTGCTTCACCGCCAGATCATGAATGCTCTCGCGCCGAAGCATCTCCCCCAGCAACGCCTGCTCGACCTGATCCCGCCAGAGCTGCTTCGCCGCGTCATCGTTCTCAACCCAGTTCGCATCCTTCCGACTGATCATCATGCTGCGATGACTCTCAAAGTTGAAATCCGTGTCATGAGTGAGTAGCTCCTGGGCATACTTGATCCGGGCATTGGCACGGGCACGATAAACACCATAAATCTCAACCGCCGCCGTCATCGACTCGCCATCAAGCAGGAGTTGATGCATGTTCTTGCCATACTTTTCACGGAACTTTGCAATATCCGAGCCGAGAAAATACTGCTTATTGCCATCAAGCTGCTTGATGTAGGAATCAAAAAACTTGGTGCCCAGCTTTTCATCAAAGGCATAACGCTCATAGTGGCTATTGCGCAGCATGATGACCATCTGCTTACCCACTTCATTGTAGTCCGTCTTTGCTCCCACACAGGAGACGGTCGTCATCGCAACAAAAAAGCTGCTGGCAAGGATTTTAAGGAGAGATTGTTGCTTCATGGATAAAATGTAGGCGGTTGTAAGGTGCTCGATTGCTCCCGTGAGGATCACCTCAATATGCCCGGTTGTCTATCCCTTTCCCCCGATTTTTCAATCTCTTTACAAAACTTCCTACGCCACACTCCAGCAGCGATTCCAGCCCCCGGGCCAACCAACCCGACCCAATTACAGCGATCCACAGCGGTTTGCCGCCCACCGCCCCACAGCCCGCTGCCCCCCAAAAACCGCCAAAACGCCGGAAATACCTGCCTCCGACCCCGCCACCAGCCGCCCACCTGCGTCCATGCCCCCCCCATCATGGCTGAAAGCCACCGATTTTACCCGAGCTAGGACTCGACAGAACCGGCGGAAATGATACACCCACCGCATGGAAAACGCTGCCATTACCTTCGGATCCCGTGATGATAAAAAAATCGTCGAGGAAAACCCCGTGTTCGCCCCCAAATTCGACTCGGATGGCCTGATCCCCGCCATGGCCATGGATGCCGCCAGCAAGGAGCCGCTCATGCTCGCGTATATGAATGAACAGTCGCTCAAAATGACCCTCGAGCTCGGCGAGGCCGTCTACTACTCACGGAGCCGCCAAGAAATCTGGCACAAGGGCGCCACCTCCGGCCATGTGCAAAAAATCCGCGAAATCCGCACCGATTGCGACCAGGACGCCCTGATTCTCTACGTCGACCAAATCGGCGCCGGTGCCTGCCACACCGGCCGCAGCACCTGCTTCTACCGTTCCGTCCAACTCCAGGAAGGCCAGAACCCGACCGCACTGAAATTCACCGAAACCGAACTCACCTTCGACCCCGCGTCCGTTTACGGCGACAAGTGAACCGAGTCCCCGCCACCTCGGCCCCATCCCATCACGCGACCACTCCTGCCCATGCAACTCATCATCTTCGATTGCGACTCCACCCTCTCCGCCATCGAGGGAATCGATGAACTGGCACGCGTGCGCGGGCCGGAGACATTTGCCGAAACCGAGGCGCTCACCAATGCCGCGATGAATGGCGACGTGGCCATCGATGAAATCTTTGCGCGCCGACTCGATATCATCCAACCCGACCTGGCAACCTGTGAACATGTCGCCCAACTCTACATCGATCACATTGAACCCACCGCCGTGGCCACCCTGGACAAACTCCGCGCCGCCGGATGGCACATCGTGATCGTCTCAGGCGGATTTACCCAGGTCATCAAACCCCTCGCCAACTACCTCGGTGTCAGCCGCGTTGAGGCCGTCCCCCTTCATTTCAACCCCGACGGATCCTACGCCGGATTCGACACCTCCGCGCCCCCGACACGCAACGGCGGAAAACCCGAGATCATCGCCCGACTCAAGGCCGAACTCAAGCCGAGCCGCGTTGTCATGGTCGGCGATGGCGTCTCCGACCTCGAAGCCCAAAACGAAGTCGACACCTTCATCGGCTTCGGCCGCTACGCCAAGCGGAAACGTGTCGTCGCCGAAGCCGACCACTTCGTCACCTCTCTCGACGAGATCCCCGCCATCATCGGAGCAAGCTGAGCTCCGACTGACGCCCCCCTCCTGCAAGGAGGAAGAAATCCAGCCCAACGGCTTCAGCCTTGGGTATTCGGAACAACCCAACCCGTAGCGCCCTGAAAGGCCGCAGGAAATCTCACACCCACTCGTTGCGATTGCTTGCAAGAAATCACTTATTCACATGTTATCCTGATGTTATTCTTTTTAAGATAAGCCCGCTAGCCGATTGAATTCAGACTTAAATTATTCACACTGATAACTTATTCACATGTTATCCTGATGTTACTAATATTCTGATTGTACGCTTGCCGTCCCCGCCCTGATTCCCTGCTTCGACTTATTCACACAATTTCTCACTTACTCACATTGACCTTTTGTCTCTTTGTCCTACAACTCTCGTTACCCATGGCCAACACCTCTCCATCCGCTACCCAAACCGGCTCGTATAACAAAGACAAGGGCCCTGCCCTGCAGAAGGCGCCGGCGGCGGAGGACCACTCGTCGGCGGCGCGCGCCCTGCCCCATGCCATTGGCCCGGAGAAGAGTATTCTGTCGTCGATGTTCCAGGACCCCCAAGAGTACATTGCCCAGGCGGTTGAGAACAAGCTGACCGCGGAGCATTTCTACCACCCGGCCCATGGGTCCTTGTTTAGCATCCTGATGGAGTCGTTTGAGAAAAACGAACCTGTCGAGTTGGTTTCATTTTCCCAGACCCTGATGGACCGCGGAGTGATGGCGTCGGTAGGGGGACCGGCTGCGATCACGGAGATCTACACCTACTCCCCCACCCACGCGCATTTCATGCATCACCTTGATATCGTCAAGGACAAGTATGTCCTGCGCTCGGTGATCAAGCATTGCACGGAGGCGATCACGCGCGCCTACGACGACCAGGAGGAAGTCGAGCAGTTGCTGGACAACGTCGAGCAGCAGGTCCTGGCCATCCGTGAAGGTTCGGAAAAAAACCAGGAGGTCACCGTCGAGCACTCCGTCACCCAGGTCATCGACATGCTCGAGGACTTTCTCGCTGGCAAAGGACAAGGCAATGGCATCCCGACCGGGTACCCGGAGATTGACAAAATGTCCAGCGGCCTCAAGGCGGGTGAGATGTTTGTGGTCGCCGCCCGTCCGTCGATGGGAAAAACCTCTTTTGCCATGAACCTGGTCGAACACATGTGTCTGGATCAAGGCTTGCCCTCCATGGTGTTCTCTCTGGAAATGAGTTCGATGCAACTGGTTGAGCGACTCCTTTACGCCCGTGCCCGCTTTGCCAAATCCAGCCTGATGAAAGGCTACAAACCGGTCAAAGCCGACCTGCTCAACATCAAACGAGCCTCCGAGGAAATCAAAGCCTGCAAGCTCTTCATCGACGACACCCCGTCGATCAGCATCAACGAACTCCGAGCCAAGGCGCGCCGGAAGAAAAAGGAGGCCGACATCAAGGTCATAGCCATCGACTACCTCCAGCTGATGCGGTCGAACTCCAAGCAGGCCCAGAACTCGCGCGAGCGTGAGGTCGCCGAAATCTCAGCCGGCCTCAAAGGCCTCGCCAAGGAACTCGAAATTCCGATCATCGTGCTCGCCCAGCTCAACCGTGGTCCGGAAAGCCGGGTCGGCGCCAGCGGCGGCGGCGGCAAACCCCGGATGTCCGACCTGCGTGAATCCGGCTCGATCGAGCAGGACGCCGATATGGTCGGCCTGCTCTACCGCTCCGCCTATTACGCCGACAACAAGGAGGACCGCGACGAAGAGGACGGCAAAGCCGAACTCGTCATCGCCAAAAACCGGAACGGCCCGACCGGTGACGTCCCGCTCACCTTCATCAAGGAAATCATGCGCTTCGAAACCCGCGCCTGGGAACGCGAGGAGAATTAATGCGGGGCCGGTCGGCTGGGGACGAGGAATTTAAGCCCAATGGTTTCAACCTTGGCAATTGCGCCAGCCACTGGGAATTCCTCGTAGTGAAGAATCTTCACTCCTCGTCGTTTTCGGGGACAATTCACGCTTGCACCCACGATGCAAGCCAACCCATCGCCACGGGATTCAGCGCAGGTGAAGTCGAGGTATAATGCTTGCACGCCGGGGGTGGATACTTACCATCCCGATCCAAGCCCGTCAGCCTGTTCCCAACCACCCACCACCCACCACCCACCACCCACCACCCACGTGAATGATCCTTCTGATCCCCCGGTAAGAACCAGAGCGGAGTCGCTGTGCCCGTGTAAAAGCGAGCAGAGCTACTACACCTGCTGCATGCCGTTTCACTACCGGAAAGCCAAACCGGACACGGCGGAGGAACTGATGCGCTCGCGATACAGCGCGTATTTTTTCAGACTGACCGACTACCTTGTCGAGACCACCCACCCGGACACCCGCGAGCCCGGGCTCAAGGAGGAACTGGAAAAAACAATCCCAACCATCAACTGGAAGTTCCTCACCATCATCGGCACCTCCAAGGGAGGGAAAAACGACAAGGTGGGCAAGGTCGAATTCATCGCGCAGTGTTACGTCGACGGCGAACCGCATGAACTGCATGAGCGTGCCCGGTTCAGACGCTACAAAGGCACATGGAAATACCTCGCGGGCAAAGCCTGATCGCGGCCAAGACCGGCAGCTGAATCCCCATCGCCCGGGGCATGGATCAATCCCGGGACAACCTGACAAATTCTGTCGCTGAAAGAGACTTACCTGTTGCCCCACGTGGGTAAGATCGAAGCATAACGGCTGGCCTGAAGAGGCATTGGAAAACAATCATTGGCTGTTCCGCGCATCGCCCAGGGTGTAAGATGTTAGGTTAGACCCCCCTCGATTCAGGCGCGGGGCCGGCTAACAAGTTGGGACAGTGAATCCCCTGCTCGAAACAGGCAAGATTGGCAAAGGTCGTCGAAGCAATATTCTCAAGTGCTTCCGATGTGAAAAAGGCCTGGTGTCCTGTGATCAGGACATTGGGAAAGGTCAACAGACGCGCAAAAACATCATCCTCGAGAATCTTGTCGGAAATGTCTTCGAAGAACAAA